>NZ_CAUVXP010000106.1:0-6996 GCF_963555955.1 Protofrankia sp. Cas3 | reverse complement strand
CAACACCGGCCAGTTCTGTATGGGCGGCACCCGGCTGCTGGTGGCGCGCGAACTGTTCGACACGGTGGTCGAAGCCGTCGCAGGTGGCGCCGCCGGCGTGCCGGTCGGGGATCCGTTCGAGGAGTCCACCATCGTGGGGCCGCTGGGCGGCGAGCGCCACCTGGCCAAGGTCGAGGAGTACATCCAGCTGGCCCGTGCAACCAACGGTGTCCGGATTGTGACCGGTGGGCGGCGGCTCGACCTCGGTGGCGGCTCGTACTACGCCCCCACCGTCATCACCGGCATGCCCAATGACTCCCGCCTCGTCCAGGAAGAGATCTTCGGCCCGGTGCTGACCGTCCAGCCGTTCGACGACGAGGACGAGGCCGTCGCGCTCGCCAACAGCACGCCCTTCGGACTCGCGGCAGGCCTGCACACCCGCGATGTCGCCCGAGCCCACCGGGTCGCGGCACGGCTTGCGGCGGGCATCGTGTGGGTCAACGGCTGGGCACTGCTCGATCCCGCCATGCCATTCGGCGGCTACAAGCAGTCTGGCTACGGCCGCGAGAACGGGCCGGAAGGTCTGCACGAGTACACGCAGGTCAAGTCCGTCATCGTCGCGCTCACCTGATCGGGCGCCAGCACCGACTGATCGGGCGCCAGCACCGACCACTACGTCCGCGAAGTCCACGAAATCCGCGAGCACGTGACCACCGAGCAAGGAGACACAGCCAGCATGACGACGACGGAAGCGGCAATCGTCGAGAAGGCCGGAGAACCGTTCACACTGTCCGAGGTCGAGTTGGACGACCCGCGACCCGACGAGGTCGTCGTGCGCCTGGTGGCAGCCGGCGTCTGCCACACCGATCTCACTGTTGCCGGGGGCGGTCTGCCGTTCCCCCTGCCTGGCGTCCTCGGGCACGAGGGCGCCGGCGTGGTGGAAAGCGTCGGCTCCGGGGTCAGTCGGGTGCAGCCAGGTGACCATGTCCTGTTGTCGTTCACCTCCTGCGGCCGATGCGGGAACTGTCGGGACGGCCACCCGGCCTACTGCGCGACCTGGCTTCCGATGAACCTTTTCGGCGGCGTCCGTGCCGACGGTTCGTCGACCATCAGCAGGGCGCAGGAGGCGATCGGCGGTCACTTCTTCGGCCAGTCCTCCTTCTCCCGTCATGCCCTGGTCGACGAGCGCAGCGTCGTCAGAGTGGACGCCGACGTCGCGCTCAACCTGATCGCGCCGCTGGGCTGTGGCGTGCAGACGGGCGCCGGCGTGGTCTGGAACATCCTGAATCCGCGCCCCGGCGCGACGATCGCGGTCACCGGCGCCGGTTCCGTCGGCCTGTCAGCGATCATGGCGGCTGCCCTCACACCGGCGACACGCATCATCGCCGTCGACCGGATCGAAGAACGGTTGCGCCTGGCGGTGCAGCTGGGGGCTACCGACGTTGTCAACGCCACCGACGGCGGCGTCGCCGAACAGCTGGCCGAGATTACCGGTGGCGCGGGGGTCGACGGCGTGGTCGAGACGACGGGGAACACCGCTGTCCTGCGGACGGCGATCGACTGCCTTGCCGCTCGTGGGACGGCGGTCATCGTCGGCGCGCCTCCTTTCGGCTCCGAGGTGGGGCTCGATGTCAATGCCATGCTGGGGGGCCGCCAGGTTGTCGGGATCACCCTCGGTGACAGCGAGACCGAACGGCTGCTGCCCGTTCTCGTCGCTCTTGTTCGCTCCGGCCGGATGCCGGTCCAGAAACTGATCACCGAGTACGGGTTCAGTCAGATCCAAACCGCGGTCGACGACATGGTGGCAGGTAAGACCATCAAACCGGTGCTCACATTCTAGGAGCAACCGGCAATAGGGGACGCGGCGCTGCGGGGCTATTGCCGGGCGCTCTAACTGGAAGGCACACCATGCCGGTTGATCCGCAATTCGAGGCTGTTCTCAAACAGGCTGCCGCAGCGGGCCTGCCACCGTTCCACACGCTCACACCCGTCCAGGCCCGAGCGCTGTACGCCCAGCTGATGGCTTTACCTGACCGCCCGATGCCCGTCGTGCACGTGGCGGACCGGATGGTGCCCGGTCCCGCTGGGGAACTCCCGGTGCGGATCTACCGGCCGGGAATGGATGGGCGCCGGCCCGTGCTGACCTATTTCCACGGTGGCGGCTGGACGCTCGGCGACCTGGCCAGTGACGACTGGCTGTGCCGGCGCCTGGCCGTCGGCGCCGACGCGGTCGTGGTCAGCGTCGACTACCGGCATGCGCCGGAGCAACCCTTTCCGGCAGCGCTGAACGACGCGGTCGCGGGCTACCTGTGGGCCCGGGAGCACGCCGGCGAGATCGGCGGTGACGGCGGCCGCGTTGCCGTCGGAGGATGGAGCGCCGGCGGCAACCTCGCCGCCGCGGCATGTCTTGAGCTGCGGGGCGAAAACGTGCCGGCCGCTCAGGTCCTCCTGACGCCCGCCGTCGACGCCACGATGGCCTTGCCCTCGCACACCGAGAATGCGACCGGATTCGGTCTCGACGCGATGACCGGCCGGTGGTTCGTGGAGAACTACGTGCCTGACCCGGCGCAGCGAAGCCATCCCCTGGTGTCTCCGCTTGCGGCCGTCGACCTCTGCGGGCTTCCGCCGGCAGTGGTCTACACAGCCGAGTACGACGTTCTCAGGGACGAGGGGGAAGCGTACGCGCACCGGCTCGAACAGGCCGGCACAAAGGTCATCGCGAAGCGGGTCGAGGGACTCGACCACCTTTTCCACCTGCACACCGCTGCCGTGGACGCGGCCGCAGACGCCGTCGACCAACTGATCGCGGACGTGCTGCGCCTGTAATCCGACAACGCCCACCCCGTGGTCACCACCCCGTCGTGCCCGATCACGGCGGGGTTGCGTTGGACAGGACACGGTGAGCTGAGCGCACCGGCGGCATACTCGCGTTGCCGGCCGGTACGCTCAGCTCACCGGAATATTCAGGATGTCGGTGTTGGGGATGCCAGCATTTCTCTGATCATTTTGCGTCCGGCGAGGGCACCTGCGTCGATGGCGATGCTGAGTTCCTGGACGCGGCCGTGTTCGGAGTCCCCGCTGGCCTTCTCCTCGTCCGCGATCACCCGTTCGAGTAGCGTCAGCGCGTCCACGTCCTGCTGCACGACCTCCTGATTCATCCGCTCGAAGAAGGCGGAGACCTCGGCGTCGCCCAGCGCGAAGTCGCGGGCCACCGCCCAGAAGTCGAACGTGCTGTGCTCGGTTTCCGGCGTTATTCCGTAGAGAATCTTTACGTGCACAGCGCCGGTGTCTACGCCGTCGTCTCCCGGCAGTATGCCGACTGGCGCGATCCGTGAATGCAGCACGTACGAGCAGACCGGGCGGTACTCGATGTCCTGCCAGCGGTCGACGGGCGTGGAGAATCCGGTCGACTTCTCATAGAACGGCGGGCACTCCACGCCGTGCATGTGCCGGCTGATCCGGAGGACCTGCTCGGCGTGGTCGACCTCGGTCTGAATGGGCGTCGCGGCCACCTCGGGAGTCCCGATGAATCCCGCGTGCAGGTAGGTCTCGTGCGACAGGTCGAGCAGGTTGTCGACCAGGAGTTGGTAGCGGGTCGGCAGGGGAGCCATGCCGCCGATCATGGTCCAGTCGGGGTCGTCGAGCCAGTGGTTGTCCGGAACGGCGGCGAGGTCGGCCTTGGCCTCTTCGCCGATCCAGACCCAGATCCAGTTGGCCTGCTCGACGACGCGATAGCTGCGCACCCGCGCGGTTCGCGGCACCCGCTCCTGGCCGGGCACCGCGATGCAGGTGCCCGAACAGTCGTAGGTGAAGCCGTGGTACCCGCACTCCAGGTCGTCGCCCCGCAGTGTTCCGAGCGACAGCGGGTAGCGGCGGTGGACGCAGCGGTCGGCCAGGGCGACGACCCGCCCGTCCAGCGTGCGGTAGAAGACGATCGGCTCGCCGCAGATCGTCCGCGCGAACAGGTCGCGGCCGACCTCACGGCTCCAAGCCGCGACATACCACTGGTTCTGCGGAAACACCCTCATCACCTCTCACGTCGGCGCCCCTATTGCCGGGCGCTCTCAGGGGAACACCACCAGCACGTCGGAGACCAGCCCGATTCGCCCTCGGGAGCGGACACCGTCCATCCGCCACATCGCCATACTCCGTGTATCGCGATACTCCGTTTATCATGATGTAGTGTGTATGGCGATACTCCGTGTACAGAGTAACTTAAGAGTGGCACTTGAGACAGCCACCGTCAAGAGCCGGTCAAGGCGCCGTACCGCCGGGCGGTCCGGGGCTATCGAGCAGTGCCACAGTCGACGTCACCGCGTGCCGGTGAATCCACGTATGGACTATAATTCCGCCAGAGCGCCGCTTCGGGAGGGACGGAACCGACCGCTGACCAGACATGTGGACGATCCGGAATGCGACGGCGGCGGATCATCCGCCCCGTCTACCCAGCCGGCGCCGTCAGCCCTACAACCCGACGGACCGCGCGCGGAACCCGCGAACCTCGCGGCGCACCCGGGCCATCTGGCCCGACGGCTCCAGCAGGTGACCTATCAACTGTGGAACGCCGTGGTGTCCGACGAGACCACCCCGCCTCAGTTCGCCGTGCTCAACTGCCTGCTCGCCGAGCCCGGCGTCGACCAGAAGACGGTCGGAGAGCGCGCATCACTCGACCGTTCCAACGTTGCCGACGTGGTCGCACGACTGGTGCAGCGCGGCCTCGTCCGGCGACTGCGCAACCCCGCCGACGGGCGACGCAACGTCCTGCGCCTCACCCGACACGGCGAGGCCGTGCACGCCACCGTCGCCCGTCGAGCCGACGCGATGAACGAGATCATCCTTGGTCCACTCACCCCGGACGAGCAGGCGACGTTCCTGACACTTCTCGCCCGGATAGTCGCCGCCAGCACCGACCGGTCTACCGCCTCGGATCGGGTCGACGGCGAGCAGGCTGCGTCGTAGCCATGTTCCCTCCGGCCCGTCGTAACCCGGATGACCGGTGGTCTTTCTGGTCTGCCAGCCGCTCACCCTGCCCCTCACGAGCCATCCAACAACCGGAACTCCCGACCGTCGACGAGCAGCGTGTGATCACCATCCAGGGAGTCTTCGCGGGGAGTATCCAAAAGCGCGCACCCGGCATCCGTCCGCGGGTCGAGTCCTGCCCTGCGGATGCTGCGCTCAGCAGCAGCTACCAGTACACTCAGCTCCTCAGCCAATCCCACCGGTAAAATCCACCCTACCTCGTTGACGAAGAACCAGAAGTACGGTATCCGCGCAACGAACGCCGATCGGGCGGACCAGTAGGTACAGATATCTCCGGCCCGTGAGACACGCCGCATGATAGACGCGAGACTGACCGCTTTGTCCGCTGCACTCGCGAGGACGACAGCCCTATCGTGGGAGGCCGCATGTCGGAGGTGCACCTCAACACGCCGAGGATCGCTGATATAGACCGCGAGGGCGAAGTGCTCCTGTTCGATCGCACGGACAATTCGACAGACCTCGTTGCCCACGGTTTCGGATAGCACGATATCGAGATCTTGGCCGTCGGGAACAAAGTACGGACTGTCATGTAAAAGCACGGCGGCGACCAGTTCAGCCGTGGCAGTCGGGTAGTACTGGCAAAGTTTCACCGCGACACGCACCGCGTGCGCCATTGCCGGGGCACCGTCGATGGCATGCCCCGTACACCAGCGGCGCGCAAGGTGCAGCGCGGCTAAAACCATGGAGGGTCGGGGGCACGACAATGCCGTCCCTGCGTCTTCCAGCCCCACGTAGACTCCCAGCATGGGGATTTGGGAATGATGTCATGGCCGAATGAGGATGTCTGCGATGTGTGCCCTGCACACGTGTTCGGCCCTGGCGAGTTCGACGTCATCGAGCGACCCTCGCAGGGAAGCGAGCATCACCCCGCCTTCGGCTACCGGAAAGACCGTGCTACTGGTGTCGCGGTGTGCGTACATCCGCTCAAGGTCGGCCTACCTCCAGGGTGCTACAAGAGCGCAGGAGTACCACTTCCACCAGACGATCTCGTAATGTCACCGCCGGACGATGCCGCAGCACTCGGCCTGTGGCTGCGGCAGGTTATCCACGGATCCGACCCCGTACGGCTTGCCTCCACTCTGCGTGAGGCGGAGGCAGCCGCTACCGAGAAGTTTTCGCCCGAACAGGTCATCGAGGCGCTGCGGGAGGCGCTGGCCTCAGCAGACTAGATAACCTGGCCGAAGTCGAAGTCATGCCGCCGCCCATCGTCGTGAATGCCAATGTTGCTGTACTTCTCCCGCAGGACCGCCAGGCGCCGAGCGACTTCCGACGCGCTGATCCAGTACCTTGGGTTAAGGTCCCCCCATCCTGCGACGCGGTAGCACCGGTGGGTGTAATCCCCGGGATTCCAGCCGAACCGTTCCATGTCCGTGGAATGCACGAAGGCGATCCCGAGGGATTGTTGAATCCGGACCAAGAGTGTGAACTGTGCAATTAAAGCGTGGATCATCTCGTCAACCGGAGGCGCACACATCAGCTCCGCGGCCTGCTCGTCTCCATCAGTAAGCCGGAAGACGGCGGCCTTCAAGCACATGACGCGCAGCGCTTCGTCAAACAGCGCCGGGCCGTCCTGGTCCAGGTCCCATCCCGCGACGAGGGGATATCCTGTGAACGTCGCCCAGCATTCGGGATACGCAAGCGTCGACAGTCGAAAGCGTTCAAACTCGGGATGATTCACAACGAGGCTGAGAATCTCGGCACCGTCATGACCGACTTCGTCATGATCGGATAGTGCCCCGCGCGGCGCTGAGAGCATGGTGCTCATTCTACTGTCTCCTTCCAGTGGAAATGGTGAGTTACGTGTGTACATCCAGCGACTCTTCATGGGCACAGCAGTCTGTTCATATGGTCACCATAAGATCGAATGCCGGCACTGCCCTCCTCTACTCATTGCCCACCCAGCCATATGGCGGTCGGTGCCGGACGAGGAGTCGTGCTCAACCCGCCCGGCACCGACTACTGATACATTAAGAGCTT
>NZ_CAUVXP010000105.1:0-21474 GCF_963555955.1 Protofrankia sp. Cas3 | reverse complement strand
TGACTGGCGGGACCGGCTGTTCCGGGCTGGCCTGCTTGGCGTCTCCTGGCCGGCGGAGTACGGCGGCGGCGGGTTAACCAAGATCGAACAGGTGGTCCTCATGGAGGAGCTAGCGCAGGCCGGCGCGCCGTGGGGCATCCGTAACGACACGTTCAGCATCAAGATGGTCGGCAACACGTTGCTGCGGGCCGGCACCGAGGAGCAGAAGCACAGGTTTCTCCCGAAGATCCTGTCGGGCGAGGAGAAGTGGTGCCAGGGCTATTCGGAACCCGGCGCAGGCTCGGACCTGGCTTCTCTGCGTACTCGGGCGGTTCTCGATGGTGACGAATGGGTCATTGACGGTCAGAAGATCTGGACGTCGATGGCTCACGAGGCAGACTGGATCTTCGTGCTGGCCCGTACCGACCCGGACGCGCGACCCCACCGCGGAATCTCGTTTCTGCTGGTCCCCCTGCGTCAGCCCGGTATCGAGGTACGGCCCATCCCGGCGATGAACGGCGACAGCGAGTTCAACGAGGTCTTCTTCGTCGACGCGCGCACAGCCGCGGACAACGTCGTCGGGACGGTCAACGGCGGCTGGCAGGTCGCGATGACCCTGTTGGGGTACGAGCGCGGTGAGGAGGCCGCGACGAACCCGGTGCTGTTTCGCAATGAGCTCGACCGACTGCGGGATCTGGTCCGCGAGCGGGGGCTCGGCGCTGATCCGATCGTGCGGCAGCGGCTCGCCGACTGCTATGCCCGGGTCGAGGTCATGCGCTTCCTCGGCTACCGCGTGCTCACCGGCTACCTGCTGGGCGGGCCTCCTGGCCCTGAGTCGTCGATCAGCAAGTTGTACTGGAGTGAATACCATAAGCTGGTCACCGACCTGAGTCTTGATGTCCTCGGCGCAGCTGGCATGGTCATGCAGGGGCGGCGGCCGCCGCGTGCCTATCGCACGGACGACCCGGGTTCGCCGAATTCCACCGCATCCTGGATCGGCACCCTTTACAACTCCGTGGCAGGCACCATCTACGCGGGCTCGTCCCAGGTACAGCGCAACATTCTTGGGGAAACCGTCCTCGGGTTGCCCAAGGAACCGGCGGTTGTCTCCGGTCGGGCCGGTAGAAGCGCGGCTACGGGCGCACTTCCTGGGTCGTGAAACGGGCGGGTATCCAGCCAGTCGACGTTGTCGAGTCAGCCGACGTTGTCGAGTCAGCCGACGTTGTCGAGTCAGCCGACGTTGTCGAGCCAGCCGACGTTGTCGAGCCAGCCGAAGTTGTAGAGCCAGCCGACGTTGCAGAGCCAGTATGGAGGCGTGTGGTGAAGATTCAGGTCGAGGGAGATGGGATGCCGCCAGAACTGTTGGTGGAGGCCGCGACGGATTATGCCTGCCTGTGTTGCGCGGGCGTCATTGAACTGTGGCGGGACTCGGGCGGCTACTGGAACGCGACTCTGGCCCATGACGAGCGCTGTCGCCTGGAACGGACGGTCACCGCGCCCCGCCGGCCGGAGCTTGTCGTCGCCGGCTGAGTGCGTGCCGGCTGAGTGCGTGCCAGCTGAGCGTGCTCTGGCGAGTCGCTCTCGGTCGGGACAGACGGCCTCCGTTGGTTGTTCGAAACGTGGATAGGTTGATGCACGTGACAGTTACCGCAGCGCCCGAGGTTGTGCTCTGCGACGTCGACAGCGGCGTCGCCACGCTGACCCTGCACCGGCCAGAGCGAAAAAACGCCTGGACGTTGGACATGGAGCGGGCGTTCTTCGATCTGCTCGACGCCTGTGACGACAATCCCGATGTCCGGGTCGTACTGGTCACAGGGGCCGGCACCAGCTTCTGCCCCGGCATGGACATGGGCTATCTCGACAGCGTCTCGCAGGGTCCGGCCGCGGAGAAGCCGGCGTGGCGGACCCGTCCAATGACCCATGCCCGGTCGTTGCGCAAGCCGACCATCGCCGTCCTCAACGGTGCATGTGCCGGCATCGGGCTGGTCCAGGCGCTGTCGTGTGACCTGCGGTTCGCGGCGGCCGGCATCAAGATCGCCCCGTCGTTCACCCGACGGGGACTGCCGGCCGAGTTCGGCGTCAGTTGGCTGCTGACCCGCATGATCGGGCCTGCTCGGGCTGCTGACCTGCTCATCTCGAGTCGGGTTGTGTTGGCGCAGGAGGCGTTGGCGCTCGGTCTGGTTGACCGGGTGTTTCCGCCGGATGAGCTCATGCCCGCCGCCCGGGCGTATGCGGTTGATCTGGTGGCCAATTGTGCTCCGGTGGCGATGGCCGCGGTCAAGGCCCAGCTGGCGGCAGACTGGGGACGGACTCTCGCGGACGCTCAGCTCGACGCGGATGCGTTGGTCCGCGACACCGATCGGCGTATCGACTTCCGCGAGGGCGTTGCCGCCTTCCTGGAGCGCCGGCCGCCGGACTTCCGTCCGCTGCCGCCCCGCTGAACGCCAAGCGGAACCGCCAAGCGGAACCGCCAAGCGGACCGATGTTGATTTTTCGAGGTTTGTACGATCATCCGGTACCTTTTCGGCGTACAAACCTCGAAAGATCAACGGTCAAGCTGTCTGCGGACGCTTTCGATCACGTATTCCGGCCGATGGACGACATCCGGCCACGTGAAACGTAGGACCGTCCACCCGCGGCCGACGAGGTCGTTCTGCCGGTAACGGTCCCGGTACAGGGCGGTCGCACCGTTATGGGTGGCCGCACCGTCCGCCTCGACGTCCAGCAGGCGTGATGGCCAGGCGAGATCGAGCCGCGCGACGGGTACGCCGGTGACCTCGTTGCGGACCGGCCATTGCAGCTGTTCCGGTGAAAGGCCGGCGTCGACCAACAACAGCCGGAGCCGGGTCTCCAACGGGGATTCCGAGCGCCGGTCAACCAGGTCCCAGAAGGTGTCGGCTCGCCGGCCACCGTGTCGCCCGGCCACCGCGATCTTGATCGCTGCGAGATTTTCCTCGTCGAGTCGATACTCGTGCAGAAGCGCGTCGAGTAGACACACCGCTTCCTCACGTGAGGACCAGAGGATCAGATCGGCGATGGTCCGCGACGGATGGGTGATCCGGATGCCGGCGACCGTCATCGACTCTGCCGACGTCAGCGGCGACCAGCGCAGCACTACGCCCCGACTGCGCGATGTCCTCGCGGTTGACGGTAACAGCAGGTGAATCGGTTCGTCATGGGTCGGCTGCGGGAGCCCTGGAAACCTGTGGATCCTGGCAGCGGTCACTGCGCATACGACCGCGTCCGGGCGGATGAGCTGGGCTGCCCGGGCACGGGCGTGCACACGGTCAGGAGCAGCCGGGACGACGAAGCCGCCCCGAACCGGATTCTCCCAGCCACCGACGTGAGCCAAGCGGTAGAGCGTCGCCGGGCTCAGGCCCACGGCGAGGGCCTGAGCCCGGGTCAGCGCACCGTTCTGCGTGGCAGCGAGGGCGAGCGCAGTGGCCAGCACGTCGGCCGGCGTGGCCGGTGTGGCCGGGTCTGCCGCCGTAGCCCCGGTAGCCCCGGTAGCCCCGGTAGCCCCGGTAGCCGGGGATGTCGGTGGGGTCGGTGGGGCGACTGGTGCGTCGTGAGGACACGCCCCTGGGCGACCGCCGCGTGTGTTGCCTGCAGGCGCCGACCTGTTTTCATGCATGATCTTCAGGCTGCCATGTTCCGGCAGTTTTGCTCAGCGTCCGTCCACAGGCACTCGCATTATCCCCAGCCCGGATCGATCTTTCGAGGTTTGTGCGGTCATTCGGTATCTTTTTGGCGTACAAACCTCGAAAGATCGTTGATGAAAGATCGTTGACGTCTGATGGACGGGGTTACACGGGAAGGTGAACCGTGTTCCGTTGGACTTCGCGCCGCTCGTCCGCGCTGAGCCCTCCCCAGACACCGCTGTCCTGGCCGGCGTCAAGAGCCCAGGCCAGGCATTCGTCGGTGACCGTGCAGTGCCGGCATACAGCTTTCGCGGCATCGATCTGGCTCGCGGCCGGCCCGGTTGTCCCGATCGGAAAGAAGAGTTCGGGATCCGTACCCCGGCAGAAGGCCCGGTGGCGCCAGTCCATTGTCGTACCCCCTTTTGGCAAGGCGTCGCGCCCGGATGATGGGTCAGCCCGAATGATGGTGGGCGCAGATGATGCTAGGTGCGGAAGCCTGCCCGTTAATCACAACATGCTGTCAATTATCGACAACAGAGCAGGGGTGCTCCGGTGAAGTGCTCCGCCGGGTTCCGTTCTGGCGGAACGGAGTGGTGCGGTTACTCGCAAGGGCTGATCCCGCCAGGGTTTGATCGCGGATGTGGTGTGGGTGCGCGTGTGAGGGCTGCTGAATGCCGGGTGGATGGTTGCCTGTCGTACGTGGACGGGTGGCCTACCTGACGACCGTGGTGCCACAATGGCACCATGAGGCGGATGAACCTGCGCGACGTACCCGACGAGATCTACACGGCTCTCGCCGAGGGTGCGGCGGCAAGCCACCAGTCGCTCAACGCCTTTGTGGTGGAACGGCTGACCGAGGTGGCCCGCGTAACCAGGTTGGCCGACTACATGGCGTCGTACGAGGCTCCCCAGGGCTCTGGCGTCACCCTGGAGGATGCCGTAGCTGCGGTGCGCGAGGTGCGGGACGCCTCGGCCTCGTGAGCCTCGCGGTGATCGACGCGTCGGTCCTGGCCGCCTTCTACGCGGTTTCAGATCCCCGGCGGCCACCTGTCGTGGCCCGACTTTCCGCTGGTCATGCGCTTTTCGCGCCGGCGCATCTGGACGTCGAGGTGACATCCGCCCTGCGTGGCATGGCCCGCGGTAATCCGAGCCTGCAAGCGGCGGTGCCGCGGGCGTTACGGCACCTGGCCGGATTTCCCATTCGCCGCATGCCGCTCGCTCCACTTCTGGAACGCAGGTGGCAGCTACACGAGAACGTCACTCCATATGACGCTGCCTACATCGCGCTCGCCGAAAAACTCGATGGCGCGGTAATCACCTGCGACGCCAAGCTGGCTGCGGCGCCCGGAGTCAGCTGCACCATTGATCTGATCGTATCTTAACCCTTACCGACGGCTCTGTGACCATGGTCTGTCAGTCGATGAGCCGGCGGCCCATGTAGCGGACGGCGAGCAGCCACATCAGCCCGGCGAAGGCGACCAGCGCGCCCACGTGGCCGAGGTCGGCGAGCGGAGCGAACCCGAACGCCGCGTCCCGCACCAGCTCGACACAGTGGTAGAGCGGGTTGAGCCGGGCGACGACACGGCCCCAGTAGGGCAGCCCGGCTATCGGGAAGAACGTGCCGGCGACCAGGAAGAGCGGCGTCATGATGCCGGAGATGATGTAGCTGAAACTGTCGAAGGACGGCACCAGCGCCGAGGTCCAGATACCGAACAGGCCGAAGCCGAGCCCGGTGAGAAAGCCGACCAGCGGGACCACCAGCATGCCGGGAACCGGATCGAGGCCGAACGCGAGCGCCACCACCAGCGGAACACACCCGTAGACGCCGGCTCGCGCGGCAATCCACAGGGCCTCTCCGAGCACGATCTCCGGCACGTCGACGGGTGCGGCCAGAACGGCGCCGTAGATCTTCTGATAGGTCCGCCGGATGAACGTCTGGAACATCCCGGTGAAGGCTGAGGAAAAAAGTACCGCGGTCGCGACTATTCCGGTGCCGAGGAAGTCCACGTACCGGTAGCCGGCCACGACCGACACCAGTGAGCCGAACCCCCATCCGAAGGCCAGCAGGTAGATGGTGGGTTCCACGACGGCGGAGAAGGTGGTCGACAGCCAGGACCGCCGGAACAGCGTGAGGTCGTGGACGATGACTCCGGCCAGTGCCGCCGGTTCAATCCGCCGCAGTCGCGTCGCCTGGGCCCCGTTGGCTTCGTCCGCCCCGTTCATTCGACCCGCTCCCCGGTCAGGGCCACGAACACGTCCTCCAGGGTCGCCGCGCGTCGGACGCCGGCTCCGAGCCGTTCATCCAGTTCGGCGGGCATGTTCTCGGCCCGGAGCACCGAGACCGACGGCCCGGTCCGTCGGGTGGTGAAACCGGCCGCGCCCGCCTGCGCCGCGATCTCGGCGAGGCGCTCGGGTGGGCCGTAGTATTCCGCCGCGGTCCGCCCTGCGTGCGCGTCGAGTAGTCGGGCTGGCGCGTCGCGCGCGATGACCCGGCCATGCGACATGATGGCGACGTCGTCAGCGAGCCGTTCTGCCTCTTCGATGTAGTGGGTTGACATCAGTACGGTCACTCCGCCGGTGCGTAAGCCGGCGATCAGGCTCCACAGTTCCTGGCGGACCTGCGGGTCGAGTCCCACCGTGGGCTCGTCGAGCAGGACGAGCTGGGGACGGTGGACCAGCGCCCGGGCGACCAGTAACCGCCGTCGCATCCCGCCGGAGAGGTTCGCGGTCACCGTGTCGGCGCGGTCGACCAGGTCCGCGAGGGCCAGCGCCCGATCGACCGCGCCCCGGCGCTCCCGGGCGGGTACCCGGTACAGCCGGGCGAACACAGCGAGGTTCTGTCGGACGGTGAGCTCGATGTCGAGGTTGTCCTCCTGTGGCACCACGCCCATCACCGCTCTGGCCTGCTTGGATGCGCCCGGCACGTCGTAGCCGAGGATGGTGATCCGGCCGCTGTCGGCGATCGACTGGGCGGTCAGCATCCGCATCGTGGTGGACTTGCCGGCGCCGTTGGGCCCGAGCAGGCCGAGACAGACCCCGGCGGGAACGTCAAGGTCGAGACCGTCCACCGCGGTCAGGCTTCCGTAGCGCTTCACCACTGCCCGCATGGAGATCGCGGGCGCCGCGCCTTCGAATGGTTTCCCGCCCCCCGGTTCCGCACCGGTCGCGGTCGAGCTCACCGACTGGAAGAGGGACACCAGCCGACAGTAACCCGTACCCGACCACCTGCCATCTCCTTTTCCGGTCGACCGGATGTCGATCGGATGCCCATGGGGTTCCCGGGCGCGATACTTGCCCCGCGGCCGGTGCGCGACCAGCACGAGGATCCGCCAACCGTACGTGGCTTCAGGTACCTGGACGTACCATGACATAGCTGGACGAGTTGACAGGAGTTCTCCCATGCGCAACCCGAAGGACTTCTTCGCTCCGCTCGCGGTGGGCGCGCCGGCGCCGCTGCGGGAGCTTCCGCAGCGGCTCTCCCGTGTGATCCACTTTTTCGACCCGAGTAACGCGAAGATGGCATCGAAGGTCCCGGACATCCTGCCCCGCCTCGACGTGGTGCTGGGCAACCTCGAAGACGGCGTCCGGGCCGATTCCAAGATCGCGGCCCGGGAGGGCCTGGCGAAACTCGCCGCCGCCACGGAGTTCGGCGACACCCAGCTGTGGACGCGGGTGAACAGCCTGGACTCGCCGTGGGGCCTCGACGACCTGCTGACCCTCGTCCCGGCGATCGGTCACAAGCTGGATGTCATCATGGTGCCCAAGGTCGAGGGCGCGGAGGACATCCACTACGTCGACCGTCTGCTCGCCCAGCTCGAGGCGAAGGCGGGGCTCACCCGGCCGCTGCTCGTCCACGCGATCCTGGAGACCGCGCGCGGTGTCGCCAACGTCGAGGAGATCGCCGGGGCGAGCCCGCGGATGCAGGGCCTCTCGCTCGGGCCGGCAGACCTCGCCGCGGACCGACGGATGAAGACGACCAGGGTCGGTGGCGGGCATCCGGGATACCTCGTCCGCCAGGACCCGTCGGCGACCGACCCGGACGCGCCGCGCGCCACTTACCAGCAGGATCTGTGGCATTACACGCTTGCCCGCATGGTGGACGCCTGCGCGGCCAACGGGATCCTGCCGTACTACGGGCCGTTCGGTGACATCGCCGATGTGGTGGCCTGCGAGGACCAGTTCCGCAACGCGTTCCTGCTCGGCTGTGTCGGCGCATGGAGCCTGCATCCGGTGCAGATCGACATCGCGAAGCGGGTCTTCAGTCCGGAGCCCGCCGAGGTTGCCTGGGCTCGACATGTGATCGATACGATGGGTGACGGGACCGGAGCAATCATGGTGGACGGCAAGATGCAGGACGACGCCTCGGTCAAGCAGTGCAAGGTTGTTCTGGACCTCGCGCGGACCCTGGCCGGGCGTGATCCGCACCTGGCTGCGGCCTACGGCTTCGCAGACCTGGTTGACCCGGTGAGGCAGGACGCCCGATGAGCACCTCGCCAAGCTCCTCGCCGGGCACACCGGCGGGCATCTCGGCGCCCGCCTACCGGCCGCGTCGCTCCGTCCTGTACATGCCCGCGGCGAACGAGCGGGCGTTGGAGAAGGCGCGCGGCATTCCGGCGGACGCGCTGATTCTCGACCTGGAGGATGCCGTCGCCCCGGACGCCAAGGACGCCGCCCGGGAACGGGCCTGCGCGAAGGTCGCCGAACAGGCCTACGGCGGGCGTGAGGTGACCATCCGCGTCAACGCTCTGGACACGCGCTGGCATGCGGACGATCTGCGTGCCGCGGCGGCGGCCGGCCCGGACGCCGTGGTCGTGCCGAAGATCTCCTGTGCCCAGGACGTGCATGCGGTCGAGAAGAGCCTCCAGGCCGCGGGTGCGCCCGACCGCACCATGATCTGGGCGATGGTCGAGACTCCGGTCGCGATGCTGCATGCCGAGGAGATCGCCCGGGCCTCGCAGCGGCTCGCCGTCCTGGTGATGGGCACCAACGACCTGGCCAACGAGCTGCACGCCGAGCATGTCCCCGGCCGGGCGCCGCTGCTGCCCGGGCTCGGGTTGTGCCTGCTCGCGGCCCGTGCCGCCGGGGTGGCAATCCTGGACGGGGTCTTCAACGACATCCGCGACCTCGACGGGTTCGAGGCGGAGTGCCTGCAGGGGCGACAGCTGGGCTTTGACGGCAAGACGTTGATCCACCCGGGGCAGGTTGAGCCCTGCAACCGGGCGTTCGCGCCCACCGACGTCGCGCTCGAGGAGGCCAGGAACATCGTCACGGTCTGGGAGGAGGCGTTGGCCTCCGGCCGTGGTGTCGCCACCGTGAACGGCCGGATGATCGAGAACCTGCACGTGGACAACGCCCGGCGCATCATCGCGGTCAGCCGGGCCATCGAGGAACTCGACCGGGAGGCCGCCGCCCGTGCGGCTGCGCATTAGCCATTCCTGGGCTGCGGTCATCGCTGCTGCGATGACCGCGTAGCGTACAAGAGTTCCCACTGTAAGTCGGCACACGAGGGTGGATGTCCGGAGTTGGACGCCAACCAGTACTGATGTGATTACATAAAGTCGCACGGTGTCATATGTTGGCGATGTTGTTGACATCGGTGGAATCAGCGGTCGGTATCCGCCTGGCAACGTGCCGGGCGGAACATGGAAGATACCCGGGTGGCGCACATCGTTCCGGGCTTCACCTTCCGGCCAGTTCGTAACACCGACGGCGACGCGATCCGTCCGATCGGACTTGTTCTGCACGTCCAGCAGGGCAACGGAGGCCTGTTCGGCTGGTTCGACAACCCCGCCTCCCAGGTGTCGTCCACACTGTGGGCCGGCAAGGCGGGGCAGCGCGAGCAGTACGTCCACTCGGATGTCCGGGCGTGGGCGCAGGTTGCCGGCAATGCCAACTACGACTCGATCGAGACCGAGGGTTTCGACACCGAGCCGCTGACCGACTCGCAGATCGAGACCGTCGCGCAGGCATACGCCGATGGTGCGCAGACCTTCGGCTGGGCGCTGACCGTCACCCACACCCCGGGCAGCTCGGGGCTGATCCTGCATTCGGACGGGGCCGCCGCCTGGGGTGGCCATTTCGGCTGCCCGGGGACGCTGCGCGCGGCGGCCGCGGAACGGATCATCGCCAGGGCGACGGAGATCGTGCGAGGACCGCAACCCGTCGCCGCCATCGTCCCGGTCGTCAGCACCGGGGGTGGGGGCGGGAGTACCGGTGCGGACGCGAGCGGACGATCGCGGGCACGGGTGCAGGCCCTGCAGCGGGCCGTGCATGTGGCCGTGGACGGCATCTGGGGGCAGGTGACCGACGCCGCCATCCAGGCCGTGCGGGCGAACCACCACACCCGCGCGGAGCAGGCTGCGGTCGGCACGACCGTGGACGGCTTTTGGGGCCCGCGTTCGCAGGCTGCGTACATCGCGACGGTGCGGGCGATCCAGGTAGCTCTCGGTGTCGGTGTCGACGGCGTCTGGGGCCCGGTGACCGACAGGGCGTTCGTCGCCGCACGGGGCGCCAGCTTCACCGGTTAAGAGCGCCCCGCGACGCCGCGTCCCCTATTGCCGGTCGCTCTAAAGCAGGCCAGGTGGATACCGGTCTCGATCCTGGTCGACGTCGTCGTGCTGATCCCATTCGGCGACGAGCGCGTCCCAGCTGAGGTACCGCGCCACCGCATAGGCCGGCGACACGACGCCCCGGGGGTCGAGCACGGCCACCGGGTATCCCAACTGCGCGCGGTACCCGCGTTCGGTGACGACGAGCCGCCCACCGAGCCGGGCCGCGCCCACGACAATGGGCCGTGATGTCCATGTCGGGGCGGCTGCGTCGGCCAGCGCCCGCGCGCAGAGCCACGCGTAGAGCCCGCAGACACAGTCCTCGCTGGGCATCCTCGGGTGCGGCGCCATGGGGACCCGCAACATCCGGCTGCTGAGGTCGTCACGCTGTGCCCGCAGGCACAGGGCCCTGGTGACGCCGTCAGGGCGCCACAGCAGCAGGTCGGGCGGGAACGGCGACCATGGCGTCCAGGCCGGCCGGAGCTGGCCGTGGGCGTCCACCGCCCACTGGCGCCACCCGATGACGCTCATGTGCCTGCCGGTACAGGTTCGGGCTCGGCTTCGGGTCCGGCCGGCACGGGAACCGCAAGCGGTTCTTCGTCCGGCCAGCTGATCGGTTCGTCCTCCACGATGCGCACCGGCTCACCCACGTTTGCCATTCGCCTACGGTCCCTCCGCCGGGCGTGTCGGTCAATCGCCGGCCAACCTCCATTCGCGGCTTGTCGGTTTTCCACCGGTTTCCCACCGACGGCCAGCCTGTGGGTCTGGCGTCAGCGCAGGCGCAGAATCTGCAGGCCGTGGTCGACCAGCAGGCTTGGAAGGTGACGGACGGTCGCGGTCGCCTTGGCACGCTGATCAGGTGACAGGTCGGTCCAGTCGCGCAGCAGGTTGTGCTGTTTGCGGCTGTCGTCGCGAACCGGGGCGAAGGTCCATCCTGCCCTTCGTCGCTCCGCACACCAGCGTTCGTGTTCGAACCGGGCGAGCATGTCGGTTTCGGCGGCGGTGAACGCGAAATCGGTCATCGGGTAGGTCATCGGGATGACGACCGCGTTGACCGCGTTGAGTTTGGCACCGATTCCCTCGGCCTGACTTCGGTTTGCCGCCTGCAGGTCCGCGCGTAGGGTCTCCCACGGCTGCATCGAGTCGGTTCCGCCGATCGTGGCGCCTTTTTCCTGTTCATCGACCAGGTACTGGCCGTGGATGGCGCGGGCCAGGGCCGTCAGCGTGTCATTGTGCAGTTCGCCCGGTTCCGCCGCCTCGCCCATGACTGCGAACACCCGTACCTCTCCCGGCCCGGGATCGAGTAGATGGGGATTGAGCAGGTCGCCGAGAGCGGTTCGTTGCCCGACACAGACCGTCACGGTCTGCCCGGTGCCCGCGGCGCCGCGGACCATGTTCAGCCCTCTGCGCAGCGCGGCATCCTCGTCCTGATCGCAGAGAACCAGGTGTCGTATAGCTGGTATTTCCGGTGTATCCACCGTAGCCGGGATAAGAATTTCCCATGGAATCGTCGCGAGATCGAAGCTCTGCGCGGCCTCATCCTTTGCCCGGGGCGCACAGTGCGCGTCGACCGGCCGGTAGCGTTGTCGAAGTTCAGTGAGCTGGGACGAGGCGTTCGTGTCGATGAGAACGAGCGGGAGCGGCGGACCGCCGGCACGGACCCGCCACAGCCTGGCCAGTTCCACGACGAACGCGCGACCGAACGGGCCCAGGCCGACGACCGCGATCGACGGCACCGGATCGTCGGAACCAAGATGGGGCTCCAGGATGCGGGCGGCGAGCGTGCGCGCGGCGAGTTCTTCCGGCGTGAAGAAATCCAGCCGGAACTCCGATGCCGATGACAACCCCACCCGGCGTGCCTTCAGCGCGAGCGCCAGTTCACCGTCGGCCAGCCGTGCATAGCAGGCGAGTGGCTCGTCCCGGTCGGGTTCCTGCTCGGCGAGCGCGCCCACGGCAGCCACCGTCGCGGCGGTGGCTGCGCTGTCCGGCAGGCAGGCGTACACGGTGGCCGCTCGGGGCACACCCGCGGCACGCAGCACAGCCTGGTCCCAGGCATCGCCGATGACGACGAGCGCCGCGCTCTGGACGAGCCCCTCGGCGCGGTCCAGATCGGGGTCTGCGCTGATGACGACCACCTGGACGCCGGCGGCCCGAAGGCGGCGGACGAGCGTCATCGCGAACAGGTCGTCGCCGATGACGACCGCGTGGTCCCGGGCCCGGCGGGCCATCCACCGGTGACGCCGGTCGGTGAGCAGGTTCCACACGGACACGGCCACGCCGTACGCGGTCGCGAGCGGAGCCAGGAAGCGGGCGAACTCCAACGGCAGCGGGAATGGGCCGCCGTTCTGCAGGGGTTCGGCGCCCAACAGGAACAGCTGTGCGTCGAAGTAGACGACATCCGCGGCGGTGTAGCCACACGGCGCTGAAGCCGGTGGCGGGCACTGGTCGGCGGACCTGCTCAGCTGCGCCAGCCCCCACGCACCCAGGATTGCCGCCACCGTGAACAGCACGCAGAACGCCGGCCATAGAACGCGACCGGCCTGCCGTTGTTCTGTCGGCCGTGCTGGCTGCGTTGTCACCACAGCGACACCGTAGCGAGGCCAGCTCGTCCCGACGGCCTGTTTACGTCGGACTGCTGGGTCAGCGATCTGCTGGGTCAGCGATCTGGTCGGTCAGCGATCTGGTCGGTCCGCGATCTGGTCGGCGTAGTCGGTGAGGATGTCACCGAACACCCCGGCGTCGCCCTGGCGGTTCCAGAACGCGGTGGCAGCCTGAACCGCGTCCGCGCCTGCGTGCAGGAAGTCGACGACGTCGCGTCCATCGGTGACCCCGCCGACTCCGATCAGTTCGACCGTTTCGGGCAACAGCCGCCGCAGCTGCCGTATCTGACCCAGCGCCATGGGCTTGAGTGCGGGTCCGCCGAGCCCGGCCAGCTCGACATCGATGACCGGACGGTTCGCCTGGGTCAGAGCGAAGGCGTTGGGAAAGGTGTTGACCGCGCAGACGAAGCGCGGCCCGGATGGCTCGCGGGACAACGCCCCGACAAGGTCTGCGAGTTCGGCCAGGCCGGCCGGATCCGAGAACGGCGAAATCTTGATGCCGAAGGGCGGTGGTCGGTACGTGCCCGGACGCGTGCCGGCGACGGCTTCGAGTGCCTGGCCGACCTGAACGCAGATGGACCTGGTCTGGCCGTGGTCAAAGCAGGCGATGCGTTTCTGCGTGCCACCGTCCCACACGTTCGGGCAGGCCAGGTTGAGTTCGATGACATCGGCGCCGGTCAATGCCACATCATGTGCTGCGCGGGCGTATTCCGGCGCGCTGAATCCCGCGATGCTGACGATGAGTGGCTTGCCGGCTTCGTGCGCCAGCGAGACCATTTTTGGCAGGTGCTCGCGGTAGTATTCAAGCCCCGGGTTCGGCAGACCGAGCGCATTGAGCGAGAAGAAAGCGCCGGTGTGGTAGACGTTACCGCCGTTGCCGGTGCGGGCCTGCTCGGTGATGGAGCCGACGACGACCGCCGCCACGGCGGATCGGGCCAGCGTGTCGACGTCGTCGAGGCTCTTGCAGGTACCCGCGGCGTTCATGAGCGGATGTTCAAGCTCGATGCCGCAGAGGCTGGTCATGGCGACAGTCTTCCCTTCCTGACGCGCGCCTGCTCGGCTGCCCTCCGCCGGGTGCGGTGCGCGACCGGGATTCGACGCCGGGTACGCGTTTACTTCGCCGGGGAGCGTCGATGAAGACAGTGCGGGCCATGGACCGGCCGGCTACGGATCGAAGGAGAGGGTTGACGATGGCGAGCGGTGAAACGGAATTCAGTGACGTTGCCTATGATCTGATCTCCGTGCAGTACCACGCCCTGCGGGGTTGCCACGAATACGAACAATTTGCCCGGGACGCGGAGAACGACGACCAGCGGGAAATCGCCGAGTTTTTCCGCGATATCATGAAGCAGGACGCCGATCGCGCGGCGGCCTGCCACCGTTACCTGTCGAGGCTGTCGGGCAGGTCCCCGGCCGGCTCGGGCGTCCGATAAGGCTTGTTGGCAGTAAGGCCTGTTGGCAGTAAGGCTTGTTGACCGCGGGCCGGCCGTGGCACGATGCGGTTGATCAGAACCGGACGGTTTCGACGTCCTCGCCTCCGTGCAGCGCCCGCCAGAGATCGCCAACCGAGTTGTACCGCTGTCGTTTGGGCAGGGTGAGGAGCGAATTGACCAGCTGGTCCGGGGCGTTGTGGCTGCGCAGGCTGTACACGAGCTGAGCCGCGCGAGCGGGGAAGTCGTGCCGGTCGAACCATCGGGCGAGCTCGGCTCGGGCATCCGCGGCCGTGTTCGCGCCGGCGGTGCGATCGGCACCTGAGGTGTCCGGCATGAGGGCTACCTGAGGCTGGTCCTCTCCCGGGGGCTCGGCGGAGCGCCAGTCCTCGGTGCGAGTCTCCCGGCGTGCCCGGACGATCCCGTCCACCTCGTGGGCAAGGTTGTCGTCCCTGATCGGACCGTGTTTGGTGCTTCCGCGCTGCATCGGCTTGGTCAACTCCTCTTCGCTGGTCACCGGTCCACGCTGGGGATCGTCCGGGCGCACTTGTCGACTGGGTCTGATCCACCTGCCGCCAACCGCCGGGTCGTCCGGAGACGGATCTATGTCGATGGTCGTGCCGGGGGCCGTTCCGACGCCGCGAGGCGATCGGGGACCGGGGATCGGGGATCGGTGGAGGCAGATCAGATCATGGTAGGGGGCCGGGAATGTCCGGTCCTGGCTCGCGTCCCGGTATGTCGGGCGCAGGGTCGGGATCGGGGATGTCGGGTCCCGGTATGGGCGTGTCGGGCCACGGGCCAGGCTTGGGGACGTCCGGCCCGGGTGTCGGTTCTGGTCTCGGCGTTGTGCCGAGCGGCGGATCGACCGCGCTCCGTACCAGGCCGTCGCCGTATGCCACGACCATCGTCACGATGCGTCCTCCCTTCACGATGCGTCCTCCTTGTTGAGGCGACCGGAGGTTGGTCACGTGGGTCGTGTTGACTCCTGCCACCTTCCACGGAAAGGACACCTTGAACCACCTGACCCATAGTGGTTGAAATCTTGCGACTCGTAGGCGGTACCCGGGTCGGGGCGCATGGAAAGGTCGCCCTTCGGGGTGTGCCGAGCATGGTCGAGGGGGATGGGAAGGACAGGGCGGCGCCGACGGTCGCGCGGCTGGTGGTGGCTTCCTTCGCGTCCGGAGGAATCCGGGCTGTACCCGCCGGACGGACTTGTACGGTATCGACCGGTATTACGACCTTTAGTCATATTTAGATCATATTTTACCAACAACATTACGGGCTGGTCGTCGGAAGTCCCGACTCGTGACGTTCGGGACGCTGACCAGGGGTCCAGGCCCGGGAGGTGAGCGTCGATGACGGACGTACTCAGCGTCGTCAGCGCACCGCCGGTAACGGTGGAGCGGACCAGGACGATTCGGGAAGCGGCGCAGGAGATGGACCGCCACGGGGTGGGTGCGCTTCTCGTCACGGACCATGAGCGTCTGGTCGGAATTGTGACTGATCGGGATATCGTGCTGCGCGGTCTCGCCCGTGACATCGCGGTGGAGACCGCTGTCGGGCAGGTGATGACGACCGATGTCCTCACCCTGTCGGTGGGTGTGGAACTGGCGCGCGCGTACGAGGTGTTCCGGGACCATGCTCTGCGCCGGCTGCCGGTCCTCGACGGTGACCAGATCGTCGGCGTCCTGTCCGTCGACGATCTCCTGATACGGGACGCGCGGCGAATCGAGGATCTGATCCGGCCGCTCGCTCAGGAGGTCATCGCCCGCCATCGCCGGACCCCGGTCGCCGGGGTGGGCGCAGGCGCTCACGCCGGTGACGGTGCCACCACCGACGCATCGCGTCGGCTGGTCCGGGCACACCCAGGTGACACTCTGGTCATTCACGGGCGGACTCTGGGTAGGCCGGAAAGGTTTGGAGAGATCATCGAAGTGCGGTCCCCGTCCGGTGATCCGCCGTTCCTGGTCAGTTGGTCCGATTCGGAGCACGTCACCTTCACCTACCCCGGTCCGGATGCCGAGGTGCGTCCGCGTGTTGCCGACGAGGCCGCCGCCACCGGCGGTAAGGCCGCTAGCGGTCGCAGCACCGGTCGCAGCACCGGTCGCAGTACCGGTCGCAGTACCGGTGGCAGCACCGGCGGTGGCACCGGCGGTGGCAACGGTGACGGCAGGGGGTGACGGTGCCCGAATTGTTCGTTGACCGGCGGTCGGCCGGCCGGGCTCTGGCCGAGTCCCTGGCCGGCCACACCGACCGGGGCGATGTCGTCGTCCTCGCCCTGCCCCGGGGGGGAGTGCCGGTCGCCTTCGAGGTCGCCCAGCGGCTGCGGGCGCCCATGGACGTCTTCCTCGTCCGCAAGCTCGGTGCGCCCGGTCATGCCGAGCTTGCGATGGGGGCGCTGGCCACCGGTGGGACGCTCGTCCGCAACGACCAGGTGATTCGTGGTCTCGGTATCGGCGAGGAGATGATCGACCGGGTGGTGGACACCGAGCGCCGCGAGCTTGACCGGCGGGAACACGCCTACCGCGACGACCGGGCGCCCCTCGACGTCACCGGTCGTGTCGTCCTGCTCGTCGATGACGGTATGGCTACCGGAGCCACGATGCGTGCTGCCATCGACGCGGTCCGCCGACGCCGGCCGGCCCGAGTGATCGTTGCTGTGCCGGTGGCCTCCGAGCGTGCCTGCCAGCAGATGCGGCTCATTGCCGACGGCGTTGTCTGCCTCAGTACGCCGTCGACCTTCTTCGCCGTCGGCCAGTACTACGCCGACTTCGCCCAGACGACCGACGACGAGGTCCGCGAGCTGCTCGGTCTCGCTCTGGCCTGATGCCTGTGCCGATCCTGCGCCGGCGGCGCGAGGATGTTCGTCCGCGCCCGCTGCCAGCCCGCTGGTCGTCTTTGTCAGTGCTGGTTCCGGTCAGTGCTGGTTCCGGTCAGTGCTGGTTCCGGTCAGTGCTGGGCGAACTGCGACGCGGTCGATTGAACCGTCGTCGGGCTGAGCGTGATTCCGGAGTTGACGATCTGCTGGCCGTAGATGTCGGTCACCCGGACGGTGAACGGGCCCGCGCCCAGGCCGTTCGGCGCGAGGAAGTAGTTGTACTCCTCCCGCGGCAGCGCCTGCCAGGTCCCGTTGACGCTGATCTCGAGCGAGACCACTGGGTTGCGGTGGTTACGCGGTTGGATGGCCAGCCAGTAGGCGGACGACCCTTCCTTGATCCGGTACTGCAGGTTACCGATGTTCGCCGGGCTGATCAGCTGCCAGGAAATCGGGACTCTCCCGGCCACCGGGTCGGCGATCGCGGCGAACGCCTCCGGGCTGAAGTCGATGTCACCCGGCTTGCACTCGGGGCAGCGGTCGACGATTTTCACCACGACGGTGCCGCGGGGGCCGGTGGCGCGGACGTAGCCGCCGCACATCCGCGCGTTTTCGTAGTCGGCCTGGTTGAGAGCCGCATACGCGTGGGATGTGTCCAGACCGGCGCCCTCGTAGAGGCAGTTCCCCGTGCCGGCGCCCAGTGCGTAGAAGGTGCCGTCGCCGGTGTAGGTGACTCCCGGCATGATCCGGCCGGGAGTCACCGTTGTCGACCCCTGCCCCGGTGACTGCGTTGCCGGCCGGGTGGCCGCCGCGCTGCCTCCCGGTTTCGCGGTCGGGGTCGCGGAGTGGGTCGTCGTCGCCGGTGACACCTGGGCCGCCGTTGTTGTCGTCGGCGCCGAGGATGACGGGACGGGCTGAGCGCTCGGCGGCGTGGGCCGCGGATCACTTGGTGCCCCGGAGGCCTGCGCAGACGTCGCGGTGATGGGTACCGGCTGGCTCGTGAGCTCGGTCGGCTGGCAGCTGGTGATGATGCTGAGCACGGCCGCAGTACCGGTGAGCACGGCAACGGCGGAATACCAGTGCAACCGCGCCGGCAGCGATTGTGTTGCCCGGCGATGGCGTGGCATGGATGTGCCGGCAGGTGGTGACTGGGTCAAGACCCCTCCGTGGCCATGGACGGGAAGTACGACTCCCCGTCGCTGCGATCCCCACCCAGCGCCACGAACCTTAGCTGGGTGGATTCCACCCAGTCCATACCGTTTGCGTCACTTTCACATTAGGAGTTCATCTGTAGCTTTTCTGTTGATTTTCCGTTGGCGAGCGATCTCTGATCGGCCTATGCAGACGGCGAGGTTGCCGAGGTTGCCGAAGCCGCTGGAGTTGTCTGTGTCTGGGCCGGAGCGGGTGTCGGCGCGGGGGATGCCGTCGGCGCTGCGCCAGCGGCCCCGGCCGAGGTGGCGGCGGACGCCGGGGTCGGCGCTGGGGCAGCCGTCGGGGTGGTGCTCGCCGGTGCCGGTGCCGGCGTGGGTGTTGGAGATGGCGTCGGAGCAGGCGTCGCTGTCGGAGCGGGCGTGGCAGTTGGAGCCGGCGTGGCAGTTGGAGCGGGCGTGCCTGTTGGCGCCGGCGACGGCGTGTTCTGCGTCTGCTGACTGTTCAGGCGTTGCGCAATGCTTGTCAGTCGGGCCCGCGCTTCGTCGTTGACCTGGGCAGGGGTGGCGCTCCCGAGCCGGTCGAGGAACGGCGTGAGCGCTCCGGGGCCGGTGACGCTGGCGGGGATCACGGCGCCCAACGCGTCGGCGGTGGCCGGTTCGACCTGGCCCAGCTGGGCGTAGTCGGCGAGGCGGGCGTGCAGTCGCGCCGGTGTGGTGGCCCACCCGGCGAAGTCCGCCGGGCTCAGACCGCCGACATCGAAGGTGGTGGGCGGCGCGGCTGCGCAGCCGGCGGCGTCCAACTCCGGAGTGAGCGTGACGGTGAGGGCGCTGTCCGCACCGGCTTCGCCGATGGTTGTTCCGTCGAAGCGGGCGAGTTGTCGTGGTGTGACCGCGCCGGGGGCGTCGGCGGTGACAACCGTACGGACACTCGTGATCACCCACCCGTGGCTGTCGGACAGCGTCGCGTTGACGGCGGCGGTGACCGGAGCAGTGACCGGAGCGGCGGTCGTCGCGGTGAGGACTCCGGCGATGTCGAGGGCTTCGTAGCCGGGAACGCCGTCGTCGAGGTTGGTCGGTGTCGCGGTCAGCGTGGCGCTCTCGACGGTGATGACAGGGCAGGCGGTCGACGGCGTCGGCGTCGGTGTTCCGGCCGCCTGTGGTTGTGAGGTAACCGTGATGGTCGGTACGGGTATGGGCCCGCTGCCCGGCGCTGGCGCGCCGGCCGTGGCTGATGTGGGCAGCGCGATCACTCCGCTGTCGCTGTACCCGGTCGTCCAGGCCAGCACCGCCCGGACGTAGTCGTCCGACGGGTTGTACGCGAAGACCGCCGCCCGCAGCTGCGTCGGGTCGGTCAGGTTGCGGTTGTACGCGCACAGATAGCCCGCGGTGGCGAGGGCCGCGTCATCGATGTTGTTCGGGTTGCGCTGGCCGTCGTCGTTTCCGTCACGGCCCGATCCCTGCCAGGTCGAGGGGATGAACTGCATGGGTCCGACGGCACGGTCGAAGAACGTGTCACCGTCCCAGTTACCGCCGTCGGTGTCCAGGATCAGGGCGCGTCCGTCGTTGCCGTCGAGGGGCAGTCCGACGATCGACGGCGTGATCGTGCCGTCGGCGCTGATGGAACGGCCGGCGCCGTGGCCGGATTCGATCTTGCCGATCCCGGCCAGCAGTGGCCAGGCCAGCTGGCAGCCGGGCCGCTCGCGCGCGGTCCGCTGCGCCGCCTTCTGATACGCCGCGAGGACCCGGTCCGGTATCCCCTTGTCACCGGTACCGAGTGTCACGACCACGCCGGCTCCGGTGGCCGCCGCCACCGCCAGGCTCTGCGTGCTCGGCGTGGAGCCATCGCCACCAGAGGTGCCGGAACCGCCCGAGGTGACAAGCCTCGGCATCGGGAAGCTCCCGCCGTCGGCCGGCGGTCGCGCCGGCCCGGGAGGTGGGCCTGCGTTGGAATTCGCCTGCGATGTGGCCGCGGAACCGTTGATGAGAAGGAGGGTCGCGACCGCGACCACCGGCATCGTGAGTACCCGCGTCCGATGCATTGTTGATTGATCTTGACTTTGCCGGTCGAGTACGGTAATAGCGACGGCATGCCGCCGATTCAGCCAGACCCTTATCGGGCCCCGGCGGTGCTTGCTCACGGCGGGTCTTCACCTCATCGAATGGCTGGGTTCTCCGAGCGGCTCGCGCCGGCGCCCGCGGATGGCACGGGTAGGAGCAATGCGAATCCAGCTGCACTCTGCCACACTGGGTGGCCGTCAACCGCGGCAACGGTGTCTTATCTCGGCGTTGGTGCCAACTTTTGGGCTGGCGACTTTCGCCGGCCAAGCTTCGTTTCAGTCTCGGCAACTTGTTGTGTGTTGATTGATTGACAGTAGACTTTTCTTACGGTGAATCGGCGACGGTCGACCGCCGGTGGCGGTCCGGGTGGTGCCGTGCCGGCCGTAGTCGTGGGTGCGTTTCTCACAGGCGTCGAACTCGATCGGCAGCAGCGGCTGGGTCCGGTCCAGCGCCTGGATCTGCGTCTTCTCGTCCACGCTGAGCGCGACAGCTCCACCGGGCGCATCAAGGTAAAGGCCGACGATGTCGGCGACCTTCTCCGCGAAGGCAGGATCCTTGCTGATTTTGAACGTGCCCTGCCGGTGTGGCTTCAGCCCGTTGTCCCGCCACAGCTTCGCCACATAGTGGAAGGACACCCTGATACCCGTGGTGCGGGTGATGAACTTGGCCATCTCCCGGCTCGACCAATGCGACAGGCCCGTCTCCGCCGGCGGGCTGGTACGGGTCAAGGCAAGGATCCGACTACGCACCTTTGCCGGCATCTACTCCCGCGGTGCGGCGCGAGACCGGTCAAAAAACCCGTCGATCCCCTCGGCCGCGTAGCGAGACAGTCACAGATCCACCGTCGGCCGCGAGACACCGGCCAGCGCCGCAACATCCTTCTTCTGTCGACCCTCGGCACGCCACAACTCGATCCGCGCCCGTGTCGCCACGTTCGCCGGCACATCCCGATCGTTTACCAGGGCACGCAACTCCACCTGTTCGTCCGTCGTCAACTCCATACTGCCATTTTACTTGACATGTTAAGTAAATTATCCAGAATCACGAGACACTAGGTTTTGCGGGCGAGCAGTTGAATCTCCTGGAACTGCCGTCGGTCTGTTGGCTCAGGCTCACGAACCATCCGGGCTACGTCGGCCAACCCGGACTCGCGCAGCATCGCGGCGAGGTGATCAGGCCACCACCGATAGGCCAGCGCGACTGTGTGATCGAAGACCTGCGTCGGGTGAGACCGATCATCGCTTGCCGAAAA
>NZ_CAUVXP010000104.1:0-21581 GCF_963555955.1 Protofrankia sp. Cas3 | reverse complement strand
TCGCGAGGTTGGGCAGGTAGGCGTCGGGGGCCACCTCGGCCAACCGCCGACGGATGGTGACCGCCTCGGTGGCGGGCGCGAGCGCCTCGGCGCGCCGGCCCACCTCCGACAGCCGGATCGCCAGATTGTTCAGCGACATCGCGAGGTCGGGCAGGTAGGCGTCGGGGGCCGCCTCGGCCAACCGCCGGTAGAGCTCGACCGCCTCGGTGGCGGGCGCGAGCGCCTCCGCGCGCCGGCCCACCTCCGACAGCCCGATCGCCAGATTGTTCAGCGACCCCGCGAGGTCGGGCAGGTAGGCGTCGGGGGCCGCCTCGGCCAACCGCCGATAGAGGCCGACCGCCTCGGTGGCGGGCGCAAGCGCCTCCGCGCGCCGGCCCACCTCCGACAGCCCGATCGCCAGAGTGGTCAGCGACATCGCGAGGTCGGGCAGGTAGGCGTCGGGGGCCGCCTCGGCCAACCGCCGGGAGAGGCCGACCGCCTCGGTGGCGGGCGCGAGCGCCTCGGCCCGCCGGCCCACCGCCGACAGCCGGATCGCCAGATTGTTCTGAAGCCGAGCCGCTTCAGCCCCATCCCTGACAGTGATCTGCCCAGCAGGATGGTCGGGAGGGACGGCGCTGAGGTGGCGATGGAGGAGGTGGCTGGTGAGCTGCACGGCGAAGGCACCCAGCGACGTGGTGGCGTGCGGCAGGGCCGCCTCGACCGGCGTGAGGTCAACCCGGGGCGGGATGCAGGCAAGGACAGGGCTGTCCGACGGCTCGCCGGGGCCGCCGGCGCCGTCGAGGAGGCGGGCAAGGAGAGTGTGGCGCGGAGCCGCGCGGCTCAGGACGGTGAGCATGCGCCGCACCTGATCGTCGGTGGGCTGGCTTCCCGCCAGCTGCTGCAGGATCCGAAATGGCAGCGTCGTGGTTAACGGGTTGCCGTCCTCGGTCACCGTCTGGCGGATGACGCGGGCGACGAGCTCCTCACCGAGCAGATCCGGCTGCAGCGGCGGCAGCCATCCGTTGCGATCCTCCGCGGGCGGGTACAGGTCGTGCAGCCAGCGGGCGATCCGCGTGGCCTGACGCCGGTCGGGGAGGTCGAGAGCGGCACACAGCACGAGGACGGCATCGTTCAGGTTCGCGGCGCCGGCCAGGGTCGCGGCGGCGACCGCGGTTTCGACCGTGCGGTAGCCGTCGGAGCCCTGGGCGAGGCTGCCAAACGCCTCCTCGGTCGGCCGGTAGAGCGTCTGCCCACCGACGTTCTGGTAGAGCCAGTGGTTGTCGCGTTCGAGGTCGAGGAGCCGGCCAAGGAGGTCCGCACCACGTTCCGGCGCAGGTGACCGGTGGCCGTCCTCGCCCGGCCGGGATGCCGGCAACAGCGCGCAGACCGCGGCGACGTGCAGCATCAGGGCCGCGCCGAACTCGTCCCGGGCCAGCGACGGGACGGGCGGATCCGCGACGAACGGCAGCCGGTGGCTCTCGGCGAAGGACCGTACCGGTTCCCGCAGCGCGGCCACGACCGCGTGGAAGGCGTGCTCCCGCCCGTCGACGGTCGGTTCCAGCGCGGTGAGAGTCAGCGTCGGGTCACGCACCTCCGTCTCGGCGTTTTCGAGTGTGCGGCGGACCCCGGTGGAGGAGTCCCACCAGTCGCCGGTGGCACGGGCCAGCAGCAGCAGCCGCCACTGCGCCTTGCTGCCGGTCAGCCGTTCGAGCAGCGGGTGCAGGCTGGCCGCCCCGTGCTCGGCGGCGTAGTCGACCACCACGAGCACACCGCGTCCCAGGTGCGCGGCCACCGTCAGCGCCGTGTCGAGCCGGTCCACATCGCCCGGCCCCCGAAACAGCGCGGTCAGCCACCCACCCGAACCGGCGAGGTCGGTCAGCAGCCAGCGGGCCAGCCGGGTCTTGCCCTGACCGGCCGAGCCGACAATCAGCCAGGCCGATCGGGACGCGGGCGAGTCGCACCACGCATGAAGCTGGTCGCGTTCCTGCGTGCGTCCCCGAAAGTCGGTGAGCGCGGCGTCGGCCCGCAACAGTCCGATCAGGGACCCTGCCGTGCCGGAGCGTGGATTGCCCGCCTGGTCCAGGATCTGCTGCGCTCGGCGGGCCACCGCATCCGCCACCACCGGAAATCGTCCGGTCAGGTCGTCGACCCGGCTGGCATAGACCGTCCCGCCCCGGGCCTGCCACGCCTCCTCCCCTTTGGGGAAGCCGCGGATGACTCCGACGGCGGCATACGCGGCAGCGGCCGTATCCGACCCGGCCTTCTGGTCCGTGTGCTGGATGACAGGCCCGCCGCTGAGCCCACCGGGACCCTCCGGCGACACCGCCGCCGTCTGGTCCAGGAAGAGCTCCAAGGCGCGGGCGGCGGGCAGGCGGGCGCGGGCGTCACTGATGACCCCGGAGAAGGCCCGTCCGTTCGGGTTTCCGGCGCTGGCCGGGAACCCTTCGGCCCGCACCCGCACCTGCGGGTCCACCGTGATGTCCAACGGCACCGCCACCCGGTCGAGGACGGCCGCCAGCCGGTCTGGTCCGAGCGCAGGCCGGGACTCCCGGTCCGGATCCACTCGCAGCACGGCCGCGTCCAGCCGGCCCTCGTCACGGTCGGCCACCCGCAGCGGCACCAGCAGACAGCCTGCGCCGTCCACGCCACCGCGGGCGGTGCTGGTGCTGCTGGGACCATCGTCGTAGGGCAGTCGGAGCCACAATCTCCCGACCGAGGCGTCGCCGGTGTCCACATCCCGCACGCAGTGCGCGGCGGTCAGCACATGACAGCTGTCGATCACGAAGCCGGTACGGAACACCGCGCCCTTACCCGCGACGGGTTCCCCGTCCACCAGCAGCCGGCCCACCCCCGCCAGCACGACGCCCGCCGCCTACGCCCCGGCGGCGGCAGCGGGCCGCCGCGTCAGCGACACCGTCACCTGCACCGCCGCCTCGCCCTCGACACTGAGCACCGCCTGGATCGCCTGACCCGCACCGGCTGTCAACGTCACGCCGAAGGACACCTCGACCGCATCAACCCCCAACCGGCCCGGCGCCGCCTCCACCAGCCCCTGGCCGTCCAGACCGCGGGCCACCTCCCCGGCGACCACACCGATCTGACTGCTCAACGCCCGCACCGCAGCGCGCACAGCCTCCTCACCGCGCTCCACCACCGCGGCCCGCCGGGTACGCCGGTGCTGGCCGCCCCGACCGGCGGCCTCCGCCAACCAGGACTTCCCGTCATCCCCGGTGTCCGTTTCCGCATCCCCGGTCGGGTCCCGGTCGACCAGCGCAACACCCACGTCGCAGGTCCAGCCGTCATCATGCCCGTCGCCGTCCATACCGCCCCCGATCGACGATCTTCTACCGGACCCATCCGAGGTATCACGAAAGACACATACTGCGGATCGCGAGCATCCCATGACCGCCAGAAGCAATCGATAGCACCCGGGTACAGCATCAGAATCATTGCCGACTCGTGACAATCACCGGGAACCGTACAGACCCCATGAACCAAAAAAGATCTTTCTTCTTTGTAATCTTCTGTATCCATCCCACCCCGTCCGCCCGGTGGACCGCTGATCGGGGATGCCGGCGCCGCGACCTCGGTGGCGCTCTCCCGGACGGCAAGACCCGGGCCAGTACCAGCGCCGACGCAACGGTGCGACTGCAGGCGGTTAGCTGACGCCACACCCGCCTCATCCGACACCCCGTCCCGGGTCCCCTACTGAGGGCCTATTGACCCAATGTGGCGTCTCCGACATCGACAGAATGATCGTTTCGTTCCGGGTCGGGGAGGCCCACCTGTGGAAGAAGCCCGGTGAAGTGATCGGCGGTGGCGATCAGCGTCCGGTGGAGATCGTCGGGGTTGTGCTGCCACCAGTCGTTGAGGTCCTTCACCCCGGCGGGGGGCATGACGGTCAACACGAGGTGGCCGTGGTGGGGACATGAGCTTCTGGGTCAGCGCCGCCGAGGATCTCCTCGCGGTGCTGTTCTGGACCGCGGCCCGCACCGGACTGGGCATGGACAGCGTCGTCGGCTGGATCCAGGCCATGGACAAAGACACCGTCACCCGGTTCCTGGCGGCGTTCGCCGCCCAGGTTCCGGGACCCGACGCTGCGCGCCCTCGCGACCGGCAGACCCCTCTCTGCGGACGCACCCGCCGACACGGACATCGACGCTGACCATCCACGGTCCGGGTGGTGGCCGCGGCTGTCGGCCCTGGGGACACTCGCACCGTCTCGATGGTCACGGCGGGCACGGTGATGACCCGGCCGGTTCCCGGCCACGACGGCCCGCCTGCGGACACCCGCGGCGGATGGGTGCCGGCGCGTGACCGCGGCGGGCCGGCGGTGCTGGAGACCACCGACGGCGGCTGGCAGCTCGGCGCCGACCCGGACACCGGCTGGTGCGTGGCCGTCTACCAACCCGGACCGCTGAACATGGACACCCTGTTCGACACCCCGACCGCGATGGTGGTCACCGTGTCCAGCCCGAACCTGGAAGCCCGCCTCGGCTGGATCCTGCCCGACAGCGTCCACACCGCGATCCAGTCCGGTCACGCCGTCCTGCCCGCACCGGCGGACTCCACCACCGGACCGACCGGCCGCCGGGTACCGGAACCACTGGAACTACTGGAATCGGACGACAGCCGGCGGCCCGCCCCGTCCCATCGGGTACACATTCCTGGCCGGCCGGTCGACACCTACCGGCGGGCGCTGGCCGGCTCCCGGGTGCTGCAGCCCTGGGTGCTGGACAGCCTGGAAAACCCCGCCGACCACTACCGGATCGTCAGCCCCACCCACGCGGTCACCGCCACGCTGCTCCCCCGGACGCTGGACTGGACGGTGACCACCCGGGGTGTCCGCTGCCGTACCGGACGACCATCAGCTACCTCACCGACGACGGCGACCTGCGCACCGGGGAAACGATCCGCGCCGTCCCCACCGCCGACGGCCACCCCTACGACGTCCGGTTCCCCGACACACCACACACGCTCGTCGCACTGGACGGCCGCGACCTGACCCCGGTCGCCGGCACCGCCTGGCGGTCGATGGACGAGCTGCTGCACGCCCGGCTCACCGAAGGTGACAGTCCGGTCCAGTCCGGTGAACGCCTCGCCACCGGTGGACAGTGCATCACCGTCCACCCCGGCCCGGACGGCACGGTGTCCACCCCGGCGGTCGCTCTCCCGTCCACGTCAGCGTCTGGGTGTGGGTGTGGGTGTGGGTGTGGGTGTGGGTGTGGCCACGCTCGCCGACCGCATGTACCCGCCAGCCCCCGACGTCCGCAATGTCGGGGAGTTCGGGACGTCGCTGCAGTGTCAAAATGACCGCGCCGGCGAGAGGCACCTGTGCCGTGGCCCGCACCGTCTCTCCCGGATCCAGCGTCAGCTTGACATAGGCCGCATCCGGTGCAGGGTAGTCAGCGCGAGTCGCCAACCCTCGTCCCGCCAGCAACGTGCGCACCTCGTCGAGCTCCCTCAGCCACGTCTTGAGGGACTCCGGCGTGACCATGGCGTGGAGTACATCGTCGACGTCGCCCTCGTTCAGAAGGACGAGGAACGCCGCCGCGAGACGCACGATGTCGTTCCTCGAGCTCAAGGACACCATTCTTGACGGCAGGGTCCTGCGTGCGCGGACACCCGACGGGGTCGCGCAGGAGATCTACGCGATCCTGGTCGTCTACCAGGCGCTGCGCACCGCGATCGTCGATGCCACGCTTACCGCGCCTGGCACCGACCCCGGCCGCGGCGGTTTCACCGCCGCGCTGGTCACCGCCCGCGGCCAGCTCACCCTGGCCGCGGGCGTGCTGGACGACCCCGCCGACCTGGCCGGGAAGATCGGTCAGGCCGTCCTCGGCGCGCTGATGCCCGACCGGGGGCTACGCGTCAGCCCCCGCGTCGTCAAACGCGCGATCTCCCCCTACGTCGCCAGCACCGCCAAAAGCCGCCTCCACGGCCCCAGCTACAAGGCCACCCTCAACATCGGAATCATCGCCGCCGACCATTTGACAGCAGCAAACGCGGCCTAACCGAACACCCTTGGGGCTAGCCGCCTTCTTTGAGCTCGGCGGCCTCGCCGGGCTCAGTCCGGCCCCGCTGGTGGTGACCGGAGTGGTGCAACAGGCCCTGATCCGCGTCGCCGAGGAAGGCATCGAAGCCGCCGCTGTCACCGCGATCGGGATCGCCGGAAGTGCACGTCGCCCACCACCACCGCTTGAGTTGACCTTCAACCGACCCTTCGCGGCGACCGTGCTGGACGCCAGCGGCACCGTCCCCCTCATCCTTTGCTGGCAGGCGACCGCACCCACCGGCCAGCAGCTCACCCTGCCCGACTGACGACCAGATCAGGCCGCTCAGTGCGCCCGCCGTCGCCCGCTCCCAGCAGAAGATCATCCTGAGACTGGTGGCGAGGTCGGTAACCAGCGGCGGTTCGGTCGGCCATGACATCCCCGATGTCACAGTGCTCCACGACGCTGCCCTGCGTTCCCTTGGCGGCCAGGCCATGGCGAAGGATCCTTCTGTGCCCCCGCGAACGTCGCCGGCTTCACCTGCACCTCCGGAGGCGTTTCCGGGACCTGTCGTCAGACGGTTTCCGGTTGCGGGTAGGGCGGGGGTGCGGTGCGTCGCCGGTCGTAGGTCGGGTCGATGGTGTGGAACAGCCGATCCCAGGTCGTGGTGTAGAAGCCACGGTTGACTTCCGGGTTCCGGTGGTGGCCGGCGTGGAAAGTGGGAAGAGCGATCCAGCGGAACAGCAATGAGCGTCGCAGCCGGACCGGGACGGGTTCCACCCCGAGGTGGGCAAGGGTACCGAATCCGATATTCAGCACGACGTAGGCCGCCAGCGTCCACACGGACACCGTCCACACGGACACCGTCCACCCGGTGAGGACCACGATCCAGAGCACGCCGATGCCGGCGACCTCGACCGGGTGCATCGCGAACAAGGTCATGGGCCGCGGGTCGGTGAACCGATGCTGTATCCGATGGACCAGCGAATAAAATGGGCGCACGTGCGAGACGGTGTGCATGAGGTAGCCGAGCAGGTCCATCAGCAGAATCAGACCGACAAGCTCGACGGCCGTACCTGGGCCACGGCGGGCGGCGAAGGTGAGATGACCACCGCGCCACAGCCACCAGCCGGCCGTCGTCACCGCCGCGTTCACCACGACGGCGCCGCCGGTCAGCGTCACCTCCGCGCGGGTCACCCCACCTGCACGCGCTGACCCACCGCCGTCACCGGCCAGGCGGACCGCGGCGGAACCGAGCAGAATCGCCGCGGCCGCCAAGGCGGCGTTCAACGCGACCGCAACCACGGCGGCCGCGGATGGCCGGCTGAGAGCATGAACCGCTGTGATGTCGACGGTCGTGTTCCTGCTCGTGCGACGCCTGCTCGGTCGGGTCGGCTTGGGTCGTCAACCCGATGAGAAGGACGTGAAGATCGCCGTCCTGCGGCATCAGCTGGCCGTGTTACGCCGTCCGGTCGAGCTTCGGGTTGGCTACCACCACGCGGACGTGTCCATCTCGATGCCGACCTCGGCGAGCTGGCGCAGGAACGCCCCGATGTCGTAGTAGTCGCGCCACTCGGCGACCAAGCCATCCTCGACGACCCACGTCGCGCAGCAGGCCAGCTCCATGCGCTTGCCGCGGAGCGTCCAGAAGTCGACGCGCTCATGGAGCACCTCGTCGCCGCGCGTCGCCCACGTGACGGTGCGGTGACCACCGGATCCCGTCTCGATCGGTTCGGGAAAGCCGCCGGCAAGGTCGACCATCATGGCGCGCAGCTGCTCGTGACCTTCGAGGCGCTGCTTGGGCAGGGCGGTGTTCAACCACACGAACCCGGGTGTGCACGCGGCCAGTGCGGCGTAGACGTCACCGGCCCAGTAGGCGTGGAGGAAACGTTCGACGGGTTCGGCCGTGCTCGCGTCCGTCGTCACGCGGTGAAGCCCAGCCAGCTCAGGCCGAAGCACTCGATCGCGTGGCCGCGCAGCAGCTGGTAAGTCTCGGCGTCGGTGAGGCCAGCCGCAGTCACGATCTTCTCGCCGAGGATGCGGCCGCCGAACCCGATGACCATCGGGAAGCGGAGGGAGGCGCGGATGCCGTCGGCGTGCATGTCCTTCGAGGCTCGTGCGGGTCGTAGCAGCCGGGGATCATGTCCGTGTAGCGGACGGGCTCCATGTTCCACTCCTCTTGCGGCTTGCCCGCCACCGCGTTGAAGCCGATCTGCGTGATTTTCTGGCCCTCCCAGACCCAGTCCTGGCGCCCGTCTTCGTCGATGACGTACGGGGGCCTCATCGGCGTACTTCGCCGGCAGCCGCGCGGTCCACACGTCCGGCGGCTCGATGATGTGGTCATCGGCGCTGAACAGGTGGTACGCCATGGCGGCCTCCTTGACACCCAAGAACTGGGTACCTACTTTGCCGGGCGTGGTGACGGTGTCAAGAACGGGCGACAACGACGCCGGCGGAGCGCCGTTCTCGGGCCGGGTCGCCGAACAGGTTGCGTCGCGCATCGTCGAGGAGATCCAGGCCGAAGGCTGGAACGTCGGGACGCGCATGGGCAGCGAGGCCGAGCTTCCCGAAGGCGTTGATCCCTAGTGGACCAGGCCAGCACCAACGCGGACGCGGTGGACTGGTGGCGCCGTCTGGGGATCGCGTGCGTGTATGCCGTGTGGCACGACGCGCGGGACTGCTGGATCTACGACGATCGCGCCCTGGCCGACCTCTGGTGGGATCGTTACGAGAAATTCGAAATCGGCGGGTTGGAGAACGTTCCGAGGCCGGCTGGCACGCTGAAGGTTGCGCCGCGGGTACGTGCCCGGATTCTTGCCTTGACCCGGTGCAGCCCGCCGGTGGAGTCGGGGCTGTCGCACTGGTCGTCGCGGGAGATGGCGAAGTACCTGAAGCGACACGAGGGCATCGTCGTGTCCCATGACTTCATCGCCGACCTGTGGCGGGCCAACGACCTGCAGCGCCCGCTGAGCCCGTTGAGTCCTACTTCACCGCTGCACCAGCTTTTTTCTTGTGCCTGAGACGGTTGTTGTAGGACTGCGAGATCACCCGCGCGTTGCCGTAACTGTTGGAGCCCCCGGCTTCCTGGGGGAAGATATGATCAACAGAGGCCATCGCGAGATCCGGGCGTGTTCGGCGACCAGGCCCGCACCTCGCTGAGGCCGGCGCTTCGCTGCTGATCGATCAGGTCGCTATGCGACGGCCGCGCTGAAGTCGGGCGTACATCCCAAGGTGGTGTCCGAGCGTCTCGGCCACGCCGACGTGGCGTTCACGCTGAGGACCTACAGCCATGTGATCGCCGGCATGGACGCCGCCGCCGCAACCATCGTCGCGGACGTCATCTTCGGCACCCCGGAGACGCCCCAGAACGACACCGTGCACGAATCTGTGCACGGTGAGACCGAATCGTCATTGATCGATGATGAAGATTCGGGCTGATGCCCTGCTCAGGAGGGGTGGACCTGGGTGGACTTGAACCACCGGCCTCTTCCTTATCAGGGAAGCGCTCTAACCGACTGAGCTACAGGTCCTTGCTGGGCTCCACAGTACCGGATGGCGTCCGGTACCTGACGTGGCGCCCGTCGTGAACGCCGACCTCGGCGTCACGTCCCTACGTGTCCCGCCCATCGTACGTACTGATCACCCGTATCTACTGATCACCGAGGACGACCTCGATACCACCGACCATCTCGGTACACAGGTTGTACAACAACGCACCCAGCGTCGCCAGTGCTGTCATAAGGATCACGTTGATCGCGCCAATGAGCAGTCCGAGTTCCATGGCCCGAGCAAACGACAGCCAGGTGCGGACCCCACCGTTGCTGCCATCGGTGAGGGTGTCCGCCGCGTGGACCACACTGTCGAACACGCCGATCGAGTTCAACACGAACCACAGCACCGCCACGGCGACCATCAGCACGACGAACACGCACAGGGAGAACGCGAACGTCAGCCGGGTCACCGACAGCGGATTGACCCGGGTGACGCGCAGCCGGGCCCGGCGTCCCTGTCCGGACGGGCGGACCACGGAGGGTCCGGTCGGGGCACCCACCATCGGCCCGGTCGTCGGGTCCTTCATGCTCCGTTCCCGAGCCGGTGCACGCGGCACGCCAGGCGCGGCTGAAACGCCAGGCGCGGACGATGTTCCAGAAACTGACGATGCGACGGGTGCACCGGGCGCCGCGATCGTGCCGGTGGGCGGCGTCCAAGCGGTGCGCTCACCAGGCGCGGAACGTTCGTCGCCCGATCGCTTGGCAACGCTGTCCGCCGGCGGATTCGCCGCGACGGCTGCCTTCGCACGCTCCGACCCTCCCACACGGCTGCCGTTTTCGCCCGCCACGCCGCGCACGCCCGCGCCCGCGCCGCCGAGGGCGGCAGCCGCGCTCCCGGAGCCGCCACCCGTCGAACCGCCGACCGGCTTGGTGGGTCTGCGCAGGGACATCGTGTCCGGATCAGACCTGGGTGTCTCACTCGCCGACCCGATGCGCGATGATCTAGTGCTCGCCGACCCGGCTGCGCCTGCGGGTGCGCCTGCGCCTGCGGGTGCGCCTGCGCCTGCGGGTGACCGCGATGACGACGGCCCTGTCGCACCGGTACCACCCACGACGGGCGCGGCGCTGGTCGTCGGCGCCACCGGAGCCGGAGTCGGAACCACCGGAGCCGGAGCCGGCGCCACCGGAGTCGGCGCCACCGGAGTCGGCGCCACCGGAGTCGGAGCCGGAGCCGCCTGGCCCTTCGCCGCCGCAGGTCGGGTGACCGGTCGCCCGGTCGCGGCGTTCGCACCCGGCACGACCGTCGAACGAATCGGAGCCGCCGGCACGAACGGTCGGGTCGGACTCTGCCGCTCGGTGCGAACCTCCGAATCCGCCGCGGGCTTGGGACTATCGGCACCGCCCCGACGATCGGCACCGCCCCGAGTCGTGCCCCGCCCGTCGGCCTGCCCGCCTGCCCGCCTGGTGGGCTGTGCCGGCGAGCTACCAGGCTGTGCCGGCGAGCTACCAGGTTGTGCCGCCGAGCTACCCGGTTGTGCCGGCGAGCCCGGAGTCACCCGCGGTGACACCTTCGTGCCGGGGGCGTCCCGTGGCATCCGCAGGTCCCGGACGACGGACGGGGCCTGCTGCGCCCGGGTGCCGTCATCCTGCGAGCCCGGCGCAGCGTCCGAAGCCGCCGACATCCGCCCGTCATCGTGGGCCTCCTTGCTCCGGCCAGAGGGCTGCTCCGACCGCGGCGAGGAAGATCCACGCAAGGCCGGCGACCGGGTGGTCCGGTCGTCATCGCTGCTGCTCACGGTCCATCTCCCGCCATGCCCGGCCCGACGCCGACCACTTAGGCTGAGTCTCCCCCGCCGGGACTGGTCGTCGAACCGTTGTCCGAGTTGTCGTCAGCATCAGCATTGCGCGCCACCCCGACGACCTGGACGCCGGCCTCCAGATCGATGAGCCGGACGCCCATGGTCTGCCGCTGGGCCCGCCGGACGTCACGTGCGACGGTGCGCAGCACGCCACCGTTGGACGTGATGGCGTACAGCTGATCGTCCTGGCCCACCACCAGGGCACCGACCAGTCCGCCGCGAGTGGAGACGATCTTCGCGGTCAGGACGCCCTTGCCACCGCGTCCCTGCACCGGATATTCGCCCAGGGACGTCCGCTTGGCGTAGCCCCCGCTGGTGGCGACCAACAGATTGGCTTCCGAGCTCGGCGGCACGACCTCCATCGCGAGCAGTTCGTCGTCGGAGTCGAAACGCATCCCGATGACACCCGAGGTGGCACGTCCCATCGGGCGGAGCTGCTCGTCGTCGGCGTGGAACCGGATCGACTGGGCCTGGCGGCTGACCAGCAGCAGATCGTCGCCCGCGGACACGAGCCGGGCCGCGATCAGCTCGTCGTCGTCGCGCAGGTTGATGGCGACCAGCCCACCGGACCGGTTCGAGTCGAACTCGGCCAACGCGGTCTTCTTGCACAGCCCGCGCCGGGTCGCGAGGACCAGGTAGGGCGCCGCGTCATAGTCGTTGATCGCGATCACTTCGGCGATCCGCTCGTCCTGACCGAACGCGAGGATGTTCGCCACGTGCTGGCCCTTGGCCGTTCGGGCCTGTTCGGGCAGCTCGTGCGCCTTGGCCCGGTACACCCGTCCCTTGTTGGTGAAGAACAGCAGCCAGTGATGGGTGGTCGTGACGAAGAAGTGCTCGACGATGTCGTCCTCGCGCAGCGCAGCACCCTGCACGCCCTTGCCGCCACGGCGCTGTGACCGGTAGAGGTCGGTCTTCGTTCGCTTGGCGTAACCACCGCGGGTGACGGTGACCACGACGTCCTCGCGGGCGATCAGATCCTCGACGGACATGTCGCCCTCGAACGGGACGAGCCGTGTCCGCCGCTCGTCACCGAACCGGTCGACGATCTCGGTGAGCTCCTCGCCGATGATCTCCCGTTGCCGGGTCGGCGAGGCAAGGATCGCCTCCAGTTCGGCGATCTTCGCGCGCAGCTCGGCCGCCTCATCGATGATCTTCTGGCGCTCAAGCGCGGCGAGCCGGCGCAGCTGCATGTCCAGGATGGCGACCGCCTGGATCTCCGACAGGGAGAACCGCTCCATCAACTGCCCGCGCGCGGCGTCCGCCGACTCGGCGTTGCGGATGAGGTTGATCACCTCGTCGAGATGGTCGAGCGCGATCAGCAGGCCCTCGAGGACGTGCAGGCGCTCGCGGGCCTTGCGCAACTGGTAGCGGGTCCGACGGACGATGACGTCGACCTGGTGGTCGACGTAGAAGCGCACCATCTGGTCCAGTCGTAGCGTGCGCGGCACCCCGTCGACGATCGCCAGCATGTTCACGCCGAACGTGTCCTGCAGCTGGGTGTGCTTGTACAGGTTGTTCAGGACGACCTTCGCGACCGCGTCCCGCTTGAGGTCAATGATCAACCGTTGGCCGGTACGCGCCGAGGTCTCATCCCGGATGTCGGAGATGCCGCTGACCCGGTTGTCCCGGACGAGTTCGGCGATCTTCTCCGCGAGATTGTCGGGGTTGACCTGGTAGGGCAGCTCGGTGACGACAAGCTGGGTCCGGCCCTTGTTCTCCTCCACCTGCACGACGGCCCGCATGCGGATGCTGCCGCGCCCGGTGCGGTAGGCGTCCTCGATGCCCTGGCGGCCAACGATGAGACCGGAGGTGGGGAAGTCCGGCCCCTTGATCATCCCGAGCAGCGCTTCCAGCAGTTCTTCGTCGGTCGCGTCGGGGTTCGTCAGGAACCACTTCACCCCGGCGGCCACTTCGCGCAGGTTGTGCGGGGGGATGTTGGTCGCCATCCCGACCGCGATGCCACCGGCACCGTTGACCAGCAGGTTGGGAAACCGGCTGGGCAGGATTGTCGGCTCCTGCGAGCGGCCGTCGTAGTTGGCGGCGAAGTCGACCGTGTCCTGGTCGATGTCGCGCAGCATCTCCATGGCCAGCTGCGCGAGTCGTGACTCGGTGTAACGCATTGCGGCCGGCGGGTCATTGCCCGGTGAGCCGAAGTTCCCGTTACCGTCGACCAACGGATAGCGCAGCGACCACGGCTGGGCCAGCCGCACCAACGTGTCGTAGATCGCGGAGTCGCCGTGCGGGTGGTAGTTACCCATGACATCACCGACGACACGCGAACACTTGAAGTACCCGCGGTCCGGGCGGTAGCCACCGTCATACATCGCGTACAGGACGCGCCGGTGCACGGGCTTGAGGCCGTCGCGGACCTCCGGCAACGCCCGGCCGACGATGACCGACATCGCGTAGTCGAGGTACGACCGCTGCATCTCGACTTCGATACCGATGGGTTCAACCCGATCGCCTGGCGGCGGAGGCAGTACGTCGGTCACGCGGGTCCTTCCAGACAGGGGTGGTGAGGACGGTCAGCCGTGCGCGGTGCAGACTGTCCAGTATTTCCGATATATCCGATATGGGCTATTTTTGATATGGGCTAAATATCGAGGAAGCGGACGTCCTTGGCGTTGCGCTGGATGAACGAGCGCCGCGCGTCGACGTCCTCACCCATCAGGATGGAGAAGAGCTCGTCCGCCACGGCTGCGTCGTCCAACGTCACCTGCAGCAGAATGCGGCGCTCCGGGTCCATGGTGGTGTCCCACAGCTCGGTCGCGTTCATCTCGCCGAGACCCTTGAAGCGCTGGATCGCGTCCTTGGGCAGCTTGCGCCCAGCCTCGACGCCGTGCGTGATCAGACCGTCACGTTCGCGGTCGGAGTAGGCGTACTGCCAGTCCTCGCGACCCCATTTGATCTTGTAGAGCGGCGGCTGGGCGAGGAAGACATATCCGGCCTCAACCAGCGGACGCATGAACCGGAAGAGCAGCGTCAGCAGCAACGTCCGGATGTGCTGACCGTCGACGTCCGCGTCCGCCATCAGCACTATCTTGTGATAGCGCAGCTTGGTCGCGTCGAAGTCGTCGTGGATGCCGCAGCCGAGCGCCTGGATCAGCGCCTGGACCTCGGTGTTCTTCAGTACCCGGTCGATCCGGGCCTTCTCGACGTTCAGGATCTTGCCACGCAGCGGCAGGATCGCCTGGAACTTCGAATCGCGGCCACCCTTGGCCGAACCGCCCGCCGAATCCCCCTCGACGATGTAGACCTCACAACGCTCCGGATCGGTATACTGACAGTCAGCGAGCTTGCCCGGTAGGCCTGTCCCGCCGAGCAGACCCTTACGACGGGTCAGGTCGCGGGCGGCGCGAGCGGCGATCCTCGCCCGCTGAGCGTCCATCGCCTTACTGACGATCGCCCGCGCCTCGACCCGGTTGGCCTCAAGCCAGTCCTTCAGCGCCGAATAGCACATCTCCTGGACGAACCGCTTGGCTTCGCTGTTGCCGAGCTTGGTCTTGGTCTGTCCCTCGAACTGCGGCTGCGCCAGCTTCACCGAGATGATCGCGGTCAGGCCCTCGCGGATGTCGTCCCCGGCCAGGCGCTCGTCGGGGTTCTTGCCGTTGGCCTTCGGCGGCTTGAGCAGGTTCTGGTCCTTGGCGTAGGCGTTGACCGCGCTGGTCAGAGCCGCGCGGAAGCCTTCCTCGTGGGTGCCGCCCTCGTGGGTGTTGATGGTGTTGGCGAAGGTGTAGACCGACTCGTTGTAGCCGGCGTTCCACTGCATCGCGAGCTCGGCCTCGATGCCGGTGCCCTTGGAATCCAGCGAGATGACCGTCTTGTGAATCGGGTCCTTGCTGGCGTTGAGATGATCGACGAAGTCGACGAGCCCGCCCGTATAGCAGTAGGTGACCTCTTCAGGCTCCTCGGGACGCTCGTCGCGCAGGCTGATCGTCAGCCCCTTGTTCAGGAACGCCATCTCCTGCAGCCGGCGGGTGAGAGTCTCGTATTTGTAGTCGGTCGTCTCGAAGATCGTGTCATCCGCCCAGAAGGTGACGACCGTACCGGTCTTCCTCGTCGGCGCGCCCTTGGCCAGTGGTGCGGCCGGACGGGTGTTCGCATACGGCTGGAACCAGGTGAAGCCCTCGCGGCGGATCTCGACCTCCAGGCGGGTGGACAGCGCGTTCACCACGCTCACGCCGACCCCGTGCAGACCGCCGGACACCGCGTAGGACTTGCCGTCGAACTTCCCACCGGCGTGCAGGGTGGTCAGGACGACCTCGACCGCCGGACGCTTCTCGGTCGGATGCTCACCCACCGGGATGCCACGGCCATTGTCTGCGCATCGCACGCCACCGTCTGCGAGCAACGTGACATTGATCGTGTCGCAGTAGCCGGCGAGCGCCTCGTCCACAGCGTTGTCCACAACCTCGTACACAAGGTGATGGAGGCCGCGTTCCCCAGTAGAGCCGATGTACATACCCGGACGCTTGCGAACCGCGTCGAGACCCTCAAGAACCTTGATCGAACTTGCATCGTAGGTCACGCGGTATGTCCCCTCGTCCTCGACTGCGAACTACGCGAGAAGCGTCTTCTGATTCTACCTGGCCCTTCCACCAGGAAGACTGTGGGTGGCCCCTGGCATGCGCGCAGCGCCCCGCACAGCTTTCCGTCGAACCCCAGTACGCGACTTCCCCCGGATGGCGCCTCCGTCGCGATCCGGGGACCCCGACACCTACGGCGACACCAACGGCCACACCTGCCGCTGGCCGCTCAGCCGTAGGTGTCGCGGGGACCGCGCCCACCGGACGCATGCAGGGGGCCGTGCCGCCAACTGGGCGTGGTCGGACCTCGGACCACGATTCGGCGTACCACTTCCGGCCCAAGTTCCTTACTTAGAGTAACCAAAAGTTGTCGGGACAACAGCCGCAGCTGCGTTGCCCAGGCGGTTGACTCGGCGGCCAGCTCGAGCGCACCGTCACGCAGCGAAACCGGATAGCAGTGCGAGGAGATGTCCAGGCCGACCAGCGCGTCCCAGCGGGCGAGAACTGTCGCGTCGGTCGCGCGGACCTCCCAGCCGCGTTGGGCGAGCATCCGCGCTACCGCGGCGTTGAACGCGACCGGTTCGGCCCACTCCCGTCCCGGTGCGGCCATCCCGGGCATCCGTGGACGACGCCGCGGCTCCCGTCCTGACGGATCATCACCGTCGGCCTGCCCGGCACCGCGCCCGGCCCGCGCGCCCGGCCCGCGCCCGCGCCCGGACGCCCGGGCGCGGGCATCCTCCTTGGCCCGAGCGAGAACGAGGCGGGCGAGGTCTGCGCCACGCACCGGAGCGGGACCGGCCGCCAGCTCGCCCGCGCCAGCATGCTCATCCGAAGGCTCATGCGAATGCTCATCCGACGACATGGTGCACCTGCCCGTCCGCGACTTCGAAACGCACTCCGGCCAACGCGGCGGGAACGTCCGCGTCGACCGCTGCCGTCACCAGGACCTGCTCGGCCGGGGCGACCAGCTCCGCCAGCCGGGCCCGACGGTTCACGTCGAGTTCAGCGAACACATCGTCCAGCAATAGTACCGGTTCGCGCTGATCATCCCGCAATAGGTCGAATGATGCCAATTTGAGCGCAAGGGCGAGCGACCACGACTCGCCGTGGCTCGCATACCCCCGCGCCGGCCGACCGTTGATGGACAGCAACAGCTCGTCGCGATGTGGGCCGACCAGGGTCACCCCGCGCTCGAGCTCGCGCGGCCGGACCCGGGCGAGCTCGGTGAGCATCGCCGCCTCCAGCGCGGCCCGGTCGGTGGACACAGGCTCGCCCGGAACGGGACCGCCCGGGCCGGGACCGCTCACGGCCTGGTCGGACGCTCCGGCGGCGACGGTCGAGCGGTATTCGATGACGGTCAGCGCCCTGTCCGTCCGCACGTCGTCTCGGGCACCGGAGACCGGTGAGGCGGCCGGGGCTCCGGCCGGGGCTCCGGCCACGGCCGAGTAGGCGGTTTCCACTCTGGGTCGCAACGCCTCGACCAGCGCGCCCCGCGCCGCTACCAGTTCAGACCCGTACCGGGCGAGCTGGGCATCCCAGACGTCCAGGGTGCGCAGATCGCTCGTCCGGCCGCCGCGGCGCGCGGCCGCGGCCGTCCGCAACAGCGTCGACCGCTGGCGCAACACCTTGTCGTAGTCGGCGAGCACACCGGCCAACCGCGGCGCCCGGGCGACCAGCAGATCGTCGAGGAACCGCCGGCGCTCGGCCGGATCGCCCCGGACCAACGCAAGATCCTCCGGGGCGAAGAGCACCATGACCAGCAATCCCAGGACGTCGCGGGGCCGGGCAAGCGGAGCCCGGTTGAGCCGGGCCCGGTTCGCCCGGCCCGGGATGATCTCAATCTCCACCAGTGCGGCCCGGTCGCCCCGCACGATCCGCGCGCGCAATGCCGCGCTCGCCGCGCCCTCGCGAACGAGCGGCGCATCCGAGGCCACGCGGTGACTACTAAGGGTAGCCAGGTAGCCGACGGCTTCCAACAGGTTGGTCTTACCCTGCCCGTTGGAGCCGACGAACGTGGTCACCCCGGGCGCGAGCTGAAGATCCAACGCGGGATAGGACCTGAAGTCCACCAGCGACAGGTGCGTGAGATGCACGTCACCCGGACAGCCGGATCGGCATGAGCAGGTAGCGGTAGTCGGGGACCTCACCGTCGTCGGGTGCCTTGCCGGTGAGGATCGCGGGCTTTTTGGCGGCCTCATCCGCATCGTCAGCGCTCGCGAAACCGATGTACACCACGTCGGACTCCACCGCGTTCAGACCGTCGAGCAGGTACGTCGGGTTGAACGCGATGGACAGGTCCGGTCCGTCGTAACCGATCGGCAACGTCTCCCGGGCCTGCGCCTCGCCGCCGGCGCCGGCCTCGAGGACCAGGTGCTCGGCGGAGAAGCTCAACTGGACCGGAGCGGTACGTGCGGCAACCAGCGCGACGCGTTTCACAGCTTCGGCGAACGGGGAGATCTCAATCTGCGCGGTCAGCGGTGAGCTGTCGGGCAACAACCGCTGATAGGGCGGGAAGGAACCGTCCACCAAACGGGTCGTGGTCTGCCGATCACCACCGGTAAACCCGGCGAGAGCCTCCCCGGACGGACCCGATCCGAGTGCGATCGCGACCTCCACCCCGGAGCCCGACAACGCCTTGGCGGTATCGCTCAAAGTACGCGCCGGCACCATCGCAACACCCTCGACGTCAACCGCGGTGGGACGCCACTTCATCTTGCGAACGGCCAGCCGGTAACGGTCCGTAGCGGCCAAGATGAGCGTCTCACCGTTGATCTCGAGGCGGACGCCGGTGAGCACCGGCAACGTGTCGTCCTTGCCCGCGGCCACCGCGACCTGGGACACCGCCCCGGCAAACGCGGCTCCCTCAATGTGGCCGGTCGCCGCCGGCATCGGTGGCAATGTCGGGTAGTCATCAACCGACATGGTCGGAAGGGTGAACCGTGCGTTACCGCAGGTGAGCACCACGCGCGCGCCGTCGGTCGCCAACTCGACCGGTGCTGAGGGAAGAGCTCGGGTGATCTCGGCGAGGAGCTTGCCGGACACCAACGCTCGGCCCTCTTCGGAGATCGTCGCCGTCACCCCGCACTGCGCTGCCACCTCGTAGTCGAAGGCCGAGACCTTCAGTGATGGACCGGTCGCATCCAGCATAAGCCCAGCAAGGACCTGAAGCTGTGAGGTCGCACGGGTCGGCAACGTGCGCGCCGTCCACGCCACGGCATCGGTGAAGTCGTCCCGTTCAACCCGGAACTTCATGATTCGCCCTTCTGGATGGTGCTGTTCGCCTGTGCTGAGGCGTTCCAGCATCGCAGGCGTCCGCACCGGGCGCGCTGCGGGGCTGGGGCAGGGCCGGAGCGGGGCTGGGCACGCACCTCGCTCCCCGGTCCTGCTCCTTGATCCAAACTTCTGGTGCTGGGCGCTCATCGAAAACAGGGAGTGACCCGACCATGATCAGAATTTGGTTGTCCCCAGGCCCAACCAGCCTTGGATGTCTTCCTTGAAGAAAGATCTAGTTCGTCGTGACAGTAGGCGCGGTGGATACTGGGGATAACCGAGGCGATTCGCAGCTCACGAAGCTGATCCGACCGTGCGGATGCTGTGGGTATCGCTGTGTGAAGGCCCTGTGGATTTCCACCGGCGGTCCGGTTGTCCCCAGAGGCTCCCCCGCCGTACAGAGTCCGTCCACTGTTTGTGCACAGTTTCTACACAGTCTGTCCCCGGCTACGCAGTGTTTCGAATCGATCTTCGACGCGGTTTGCGCCCACACGGGAAGGGCCGGAAACCGGCGCGCCGAAGCCAGGCCGCCGTTCCCGGATTCCACAGGGTTTTCCACAAGCTGTGCACAAGACTCCACCGGCACACCGAGGTCGACGTGACCGTATTTGGGTGGCTCCTACCCCGGATTCGTCCCGTTCATGCCTGTCATGCCGTTCATGTCTGCGTGTCTGTCATGCCTGTCGTGTCTGAGCCCGGATCCGGTTCGTCAGCTCGGTGACCTGGTTGTAGATCGCGCGGCGTTCGGCCATGAGCCCGCGGATCTTCCGGTCGGCGTGCATCACCGTGGTGTGGTCGCGTCCGCCGAAATGCTGGCCGATCTTCGGCAGCGACAGGTCGGTCAGTTCTCTGCACAGGTACATCGCGATCTGGCGGGCGGTGACCAGGACCCGGCTGCGGGATGTGCCGCACAGGTCTTCCATGGACACACCGAAGTACGTCGCGGTCGCGTTCATGATCCCAGCGGCCGTGATCTCGGGGTCGGCCGCATCCGGGATGAGGTCGCGTAGGACGATTTCGGCCAGGGTCCGGTCGACGTGCGACTTGTTCAGGCTTGCGAACGCCGCGACCCGAATCAACGCGCCCTCCAGCTCGCGGATGTTGCGCTCGATGTGCGTGGCGATGTACTCCAGCACGTCGCCGGGGACGGGCAGTCGCTCGGTCGCGGCCTTCTTCGACAGGATCGCGATCCTGGTCTCCAGATCCGGCGGGGTGACGTCGGTGATCAGACCCCACTCGAACCGGCTGCGCAGCCGGTCCTCCAACGCGGACAGCTGCTTGGGGGACCGGTCGGAGGAGATGACGATCTGCTTCTCGGTGTCGTGCAGGACGTTGAAGGTGTGGAAGAACTCCTCCTGCGTCCGTTCCTTGTTCTCCAGGAACTGGATGTCATCGACGAGCAGCACGTCGGCGTCGCGGTAGCGACGTTGGAACGCCTGCTGGCGGTCATCCCGGATGGAGTTGATGAAGTCGTTCGTGAACTCCTCCGAGCTCACGTACTTCACTCGTGACTCTGGGTACAGCTTCAGGGTGTAATGACCGATCGCGTGGAGCAGGTGCGTCTTACCGAGCCCCGAGTCGCCATAAATAAACAGAGGATTGTACGCCTTGGCCGGTGCCTCGGCGACGGCCACCGCCGCCGCGTGTGGGAACCGGTTGCTGTCGCCGATGACGAACGTCTCGAAGACGTACCGGGGGTTCAGCCGCGCCGGTTCGTATGACCGGGGTGCCGGGTCGCGGCCGAGCCCCGGGGTGATCCGGGCGGCAGGGACTGCGGTGGCCGTCGGCTCCGGCAGCGCGATCGGCCCGGTCATCGGCTCCGGGTCGGGCAGGTGCTCGACGGTGACCGCGACGCGGATTTCTCGTCCATAGGCTGTGGACAAAGCTGTGGACAGAAACGATCGGAGGCGTGAGTCGAGCAGGTCCTTGGTGAACTCGTTCGGCGCGGCGAGCAGCGCTGTGTCCTGGACGAGGCCGAGCGGACGGGTCAGTCGCAGCCAGGCCCGCTGCTGCGCCGACAGGGTGCCGTCCGCGACGCCGGCGACAGCCTGCCCCCACACGGCGGACAGGTCCGGTTCGCCGGCAGACACCCGGCCTGACATCCCGGGGAATGGGTCGGCGCTAAGGTCGGTCACGAGCGAGGCTCCTCCGGACGGTCGAACGGTCGGGGCGGTCAGCTGTCGGCGTGCCCCACCGAGGGGATAGTTCTCCACATGGTCGTCCACAAGCTGTGTACGACCATGACACCCCACCCGGCATGGTGCCCCGTCGGTGCCCCGGTCGGCGGCGATCGCGGCCCGTCCCGCTCGAGTGGCGTGAGACTTGATAGTCTCAGGCATCGAGTTGTGGCGACCGTGCGCTGTTCGGTGTGTTCCGGCGTGTCCCGCGTTACCACTGCCGTCCTCGTTTGTCCTTTGCCCGTCCGGCGTCCGGAGTCTTCTGTGAGCAAGCGCACCTTCCAGC
>NZ_CAUVXP010000103.1:0-21766 GCF_963555955.1 Protofrankia sp. Cas3 | reverse complement strand
GATCGGCACTGCGGTGGATGCACCGGGAGAAGCGCCGAGGACGCCGGCGATGGTCCCGTCCCCGGAAGCGACGACTTCAGTTCCGAACTGGAGGACACCACCCTTTTTCGGGTCCTTCTTGACGATCTGCGCACGCTGGCCGGCGGTGATTATTCGCCAGTCCCTGGTGGTGCCACCGGGGACGAACTTCCGGAGTTCGTCGATCTTCTTCTTCCGGGTCGCCGTCAGCGCGTTCAGCAACAGCGCGACCAGGGCGATGTTGTCCCTGGCCATGGCGATCAGCGGAATGATATTGTGCCGACGGATGGACTTCGGCAGATCGAAGATGGAGCCGTTCTTGAGGAACTTCGGGCTCGATCCGGCGTAGGGGCCGAACAGGATCGACGCACTTCCGTCGACAACTCTGGTATCGAGGTGCGGCATCGACATCGGTGGTGCACCGATCGGCGCCTTCCCATACACCTTCGCCTGGTGCCGGGCGACGAGCGCCGGATTGTCGGTGCGGAGGAACTGTCCGCTGATGGGCAGAAGGGCGAATCCGCACGCCTCGGGTATACCTGATTTCTGCAGGACCTTCAGCGCCCAACCGCCCGCCCCGACGAAGACGAACCGCGCGGTGACGTCCTTCGTCTTCCCGCTCGTCCGGTGGTGGACCCGCAACCGCCAGGTGCCGTCAGGTGCCTGGGCAAGACTTTTGATCTCCTGGTTGAGATGGATCCGCACCCCGGACGACTCCAGTGACCTGAACAGCTGCCGGCTCAGGGAACCGAAATCCACATCGGTTCCGGATATGTCGCGGGTCGCGGCGATCGGCTCACCGGGTTTGCGCTGTTCGATCAGCAATGGCGCCCAACGCTGAATCACCGCCGGATCATCGCTGAATTCCATGGCGGCGAAGAGCGGCTCGGCCCGCAACGCCTCGTATCGCCGCCGGAGAAAGTCGACGTCCGCCGCCCCCTGGACGAATGTCATGTGCGGCATCGAGTTGATGAATGTTTCCGGATCGCCGATCGTCCCGTCTTCCACGAGATGCGACCAGAGCTGGCGGCTAACCTGAAACTGCTCATTGATATTGATGGCCTTCCGCACGTCGATGGTGCCGTCCGGAAGTTCGCTGGTGTAGTTCAGCTCGCACAGTGCCGCGTGACCGGTACCCGCGTTGTTCCATGGATCCGAACTCTCCTCGGCCACCCCGGGCAGTCTTTCGTACACATCAATCGACCAGTCCGGCTGGAGTCTGTGCAGCAGGGTACCAAGTGTGGCGCTCATGACTCCAGCGCCTATGAGGACGACGTCAGCGGTCTGACTGGCGTTATACGTGGTGAACGACTGCGGATTCATGTGGCCCTCGGCCTTCTTTCGCGATTCTCGTGCCTAGCACAAGTTCAGCGCACGGCCCGGCTATACGCAGCGAAAATTGAATCTATGAGGTCTGAATCACGCGGCTGAATGACCCTGCCAACCCCGGGCACACCGTCTGGTATGGACACCGACCGGTGTTGTGAAGGCCTGGATGCCCGATGAGCTGGGCTGACGGACGTGCGGAGGAATCGCCGTCCGGTCATCCAGGATATTACGAGACAGAGTTGTTACACGCCCCTAACATGGCGCTTTCACGAAGGATTCAAGCCGAGGTGAAAAGGCGACCGGTAAATAGGTCGGAAGGCCTTTCCGGGGAGGGCGAACGGTGACCGTCGACGCGGCTCCTGGCGCCGGTCCCCCGACCGCGGCCGGTCCACCTCCGGGGTGGGCCCGCGATGGGCACCCGGTCCATCCACACCGCCGCAGCCTGCGCAGGGTCTGTGGCCGTATCATCTCTGGCGTCATGACCGACTCGCCCAGCCAGGGGTGACTCGCCCAGCCAGGGGTGATTGGTGTCCAACCAGGTCGGCCCATACGAGCTCATCGAACGTCTCGGCAGTGGCGGCATGGGCGAGGTGTATGTCGCGTTCGACCCTCGGCACAACAGGAAAGTCGCGCTGAAGCTGCTGTCGACCCGGGCATTGAGTGATCCGGAGCTCGCGGAGCGATTCCGCCGGGAGTGTCAGCTGGCCGCACAAATAGATCATCCGCACGTGCTGCCGGTTTTCGAGTACTCGACCGCGGACATACCGTACATCGCGATGCCCCTCGTCGACGGCACCGACCTGGCCACCGTGATCAGGAACGGCCCGCTTCCACGGGAACGGGCGGTGGCCATCGTTGAGCAGGTCGCCGCGGCGCTGGACGCCGCGCACCGCAAGGGACTGCGCCACCGCGACGTGAAACCGTCCAATATTCTCCTGAAACCCGGCGCGCGACCGAATACCGATCACGCCTGGTTGTTCGACTGGGGCATTGCGCAGCCGATCGACACCAGCGGCGCGCCACCGGTGACCCGCATAGGGCAACTTGTCGGGACGCCGCACTACGTGGCGCCGGAACGGCTCGTGGCACCGGAACGGCTCGCCAGTGGCACCGTCGACCATCGAGCCGATGTGTACTCACTGGCTGTCGTGCTGTACGAGTGCCTGGCCGGGCGCAGACCGTTCGTGGGAAATGACGTGGCCATGGTGCTCGTCGCACATGTTCTCCATGCCCCGGATCCACTCTCGGATCAGCTGCCGGCCGGACTGCGCGCCGTGGTAGCCAAGGGCCTCGCGAAAAACCCCGACGATCGCTACCAGTCGGCCGGGGAACTCGCCGCGGCGGCCCGCGCGGCGCTGGAGGAGTCGGCCGGGACCATGCCCGGGGTGCCGGCTGGGGATGCGTCGGCGCAGGACACGGTCACCCAGCCGGCGCCCATGCCGCCGTGGCCGCCGCTGCCGCGTGACTCACCGGCAGTACCCGGGTCTGTCCCGCCGGCGATTGGCGGGACAAGCGGCCGGCCAGGCGGCCGGACAGGCGGCCGGACAAGCGGCCGGCCAGGGGTGCTGGTGCCGGTCATCGTGGGCGGCGGCGCCGGGTCTCTGGTCGCGGTCGTCCTCTTCCTGGTCGGCCGGGTCGACAGCCCGACGCTGGCATGGGTCTTGCCGGCTCTGGCCGCCGCGGGAATATTCCTTGCGATCGCTGTAAAAGGCTGGGCCGCCCGCCCGGAGCCCGATGAGCAGACAGGGGCGCAGCCGTCGAATCCCACGCGCGACGCCGGCCCCGAAGGGTCCCCGCTGTCGCGGCGGTAAGGTCGCCGTAACAGCGGTCAACGGCAGGACGGTTGGGGGACCTGGCCATGCGGACACCGCAGGGAATGTATTTCCGCGGATCGCAGCGAAGCAGCCTGATCATCAGACTTGTCCTCCTTGTCGCCAGCGTCGCGCTCATCGTCGTGGTCACCGTCGTGATCGCCAAGCCCCCCGGGCCGTCGTCTGCGCAGTGTGGCGCGGGGCCGCTGACCGCTGTGCGCGGCGTCATCGGATCGGAGAAGGAGGCATTCTTCAAGGACCAGCGGGTGAGCGCGCGGTTCGCCTGCGCCGGGCTGAGCGTCACCGTCGACGCGAGCGGGTCACGCGAAATGCTCACCGCGCTCGAACGCCCCAACCGTGACGGCTACGGCTTCGCGTTTCCGGGCAGTACCGCGACCGCAAAAAAGATCATGAATGAGCTGGCCATCACCGACAGCTTCAAACCGTTCTCCTCGCCGATGGCCGTGGCCACGTTCAAAGACGTCGTCGACGTGCTCACCAAGGCCGCCATCGTCCAGCCCGCCTCAGACGGCGGCATGGTCGTGGACGTCAAGGCGCTGCTCGACGTAGCGCACAAGGGCACTCTGTGGGACCAGTTGCCGGGCAACGACAACCCCAGAACCAGGTGGCACAAGGCAGTACGACTCATGACGACCGATCCGCAGGATTCCAATTCCGCGATCATGTTTTTGTCGATCGCCTCGCTGGTGGCCAACGGCGGTCTCGTGGTGACCACGGCAGCGGATGTGCAGAAGGTCCTGCCCGAGCTGTGCCGGCTGGTTATCGATCAAGGGGAGAAGCCGGACACCAGCCAGGTGCTGTTCGACCGCTACCTCGTCGACGGCATGGGACGGATCCCGATGGCGCTGATCTACGAGGCCCAGTTCGTGGCGGAGGCTCCGGGGCAGAAGCCCACCCTCACGCCCGACATGGTGCTGCTGTATCCCAGGCCCACTGTCTACTCCGAGCACACGCTGATCCCGTTGGACGATGCCGGCCACCGGGTCGGGCAGGCGCTGCGGGACGACCCGGAGCTCGCACGCCTCGCCGCCCAGTACGGCTTCCGCCCCGCACGGCCCACCGACCAGCCGATCAGCAGCCGCCGGGCGCCCGTCGACACCGTCGGGTCGCCGTCGTTCGAAGTGCTGGAAAGCATGATCGATTCCCTCAAGTCGACTGAGGCAAACGCCCGGCCGTGTGCCTGATGAGTGTCCATCCGTTGAGGCGCGTCGCAGTCGCCGTGGCTGTGGCTGTCACCGCCGTGTTCGCCGCGGCCGCATGCACCTCGGGTAACCCGCCGGTCGGCCCAAGCGGCACGTCGTCGAGCACGCCGTCCACAGTGCGGGTCACGCCAGGCCCGCCCACGACCCTTCGGGTACTCGCCGGCAGCGAGCTGGCGGACATGCAACCGATTCTCGACGAAGCCGCCAAAGCCACCGGCGTCACGGTGAAGATGACCTTCACCGGCACTCTGGACGGGGCGCAGACCGTTGCCGAGGGTCGCGCCGACGGCGTCTACGACGCGGTGTGGTTCTCCTCCACCCGCTACCTGGAGACCATCCCGGCGGCCAGGCAACGGCTCGCGAGCTCGTCGCGGATCATGGGCTCCCCGGTGGTACTCGGGCTGCGCGAACCGGTGGCACGGCGCCTGGGCTGGGACAGGACTCCGGTGACCTGGTCGGACATCGCCGACGCCGCGAAACGCGGTGAGTTCACCTTCGCCATGACCGATCCGGCCGCGTCGAACACCGGCTTCTCCGCGCTCGTCGCCGTCGCGTCCGCGCTGGAGGGCAGCGGCCGGGTCCTCGACGCCGCCGCGATCGAACAGGTCTCGGCGTCACTCACCGGATTCTTCGCGGCCCAGCGGCTGACCGCGGGCTCGTCGGGCTGGCTCACCGACGCGTTCCTGCGCAGGAACCTCGGCGCCGACCCCGGCCCGGCACTGGACGGGCTGATCAACTACGAAGCGTCCCTGATAGCCGTGAACCGGACGCGGAAGCTGCCCGAGCCGCTCGTGCTCGTGTATCCCACGGACGGCGTGGTCAGCGCAGACTACCCCCTCACCCTCCTCGCCGGCGTCGGCGACGCCGCCCGCACGGCGCACCAGCGGCTGGCCGACTACCTGCGCATGCCCGATGTGCAGCGAGCGATCGTGGAGCGGACCGCGCGGCGGGCCGCGCTGCCGGGCATCGCACTCCCACCGGGACTACCCGACGGGCTCGTCGAGCTCCCCTTCCCGGGCACCAGATCCGCCATCGACGCGCTGCTCACCGCCTACTTCGACCGCATCCGGCGCCCCTCGCGCACGGCCTACGTCCTCGATGTCTCCGGGTCGATGGCCGGTGCACGACTGAACGCCCTACAGCAGGCGCTCAGCGGCCTGACCGGCACGGATACCTCCCTGTCCGGCCAGTACTGCCGCTTCCGCAGCCGCGAGGACGTCATCCTGCTGCCGTTCAACCAGACCCCGGGCAAACCGCTGGCCTTCACCATCGACGAGCAGAACCCACAACCGTCCCGCGACGCCGTCCGGACGGCCATCACCGGTCTGCATGCCGGCGGGGACACCGCGGTGTACGACAGCCTTGTCAGCGCCTACAAGGTGCTCGACAGTGCATCCGACCAGGACCGCTTCATCAGTATCGTGCTCATGACCGACGGTGAGAGTAACAGTGGCCGCTCGCTGGCCGACTTCCAGGCATTCGTGGCCTCCCGGCCGGGCGCTACGCCGGTACCGGTATTTCCCATCCTGTTCGGCGAGGCCGCGGAGTCGCAGATGCAGGCAATCGCCACAGCCACCAGAGGGCAGCTGTGGGACGCGAGAAACGGCGAGCTGGCGCACGCATTCTGCCAGATCCGCGGCTACCAATAGATCAGGGCAGCCGCACCAGGCCCGCATCAGACGATGCGACGGCCGGTCCGGCAACAGATCACCGGGGAAGACTGCTCCACGCCACGTCGCGATCCGCACGCGGTTCCGCGGGTAGCCCCAGGACGCGCTCCGCAAGGATATTGCGCATGATCTCCGATGTCCCGCCGGCGATCGTCGCGGACTGGTATCCCAGGAACATCACCCGCGGGTCCTCGCGCTTCGAGGTCTCGGCCGGGTCCTCGTAGCTCGGGTAGAGCATGCCCTCAGGGCCGAGGAGCTCCACGGCGAAGTCGCTCACCCGCTGCGAGAACAACGCGCTGCCCAGCTTGAGCACCGAGCCCTGCGGGCCGGGTGTACCCCGCTCGCGCAGGTACTGCGCCCGCAGATTGCCCAGCCGTAGCACCTCGGCCTCGACCCACAGCCGCGTCAGCCGGTCACGGCGTACGGCACCGATGGTGGTGTGCGCACTGGCACCGGCCTCGGTGGCGCTGGCCCGTTCCCAGGCCGCCATCGCATAGGCCAGCGGCCCCGATCCGCGTGGCGGCACAACGCCGCCGATGGAGACCCGCTCGTTGAGCAGAGTGGCCACCGCGACCTTCCAGCCGGCGCCGACCTCGCCGAGCCGGTTGGCGTCCGGCACCCGCACGTCGGTGAGGTACACCTCGTTGAAGTGGGCGTTGCCGTCCATCTGCCGTAGCGGCCGGACCTCGACACCCGGGCTTGCCAGGTCGAGCAGGAAGGCGGTGATCCCGGCGTGCTTGGGAACGTCGGGGTCGGTGCGGGCCAGCAGCAGCCCGTGGCGGGCGCGGTGCGCCAGCGACGTCCACACCTTCTGACCGTTGACGATCCAGTGCTCACCGTCGGGCTCGGCCCGGGTGGCCAGCGCGGCCACGTCGCTGCCGGCGCCGGGCTCGCTGAACAGCTGGCACCAGATCTCCTGCGCCGTCCAGATCGGACGTAGGTGCCGGCGCTGGTCGGGCCGGCCGAACGTGGCGATGACCGGCGCGCACATGCCGATACCGATCGGGTTGCGCAGCCAGTCCGGCCGCCGTCCGGCCGTGTCCAGCTCCGCGTCGATCACTTCCTGGAGTTTGGGTCGCAGGCCGAGACCACCGTCGCCGGGTGCGTGGGCCACCCACGCGAGGCCCGCGTCGAACAGCGCGGCGAGGAACGCCTGCTCGTCGCTGCCGACGTGATCGGCAAGCACCTGCCGGGTGAGCTGGCGAACCTGCTCCGCCTCGCCATCCAAGGTCACGGGTGTCTCCTCGTCCTGTTGGCCGTCAAGTCTGGGTTATCACAGTCCGGCCCGGCCTGCGGATTTCGTCCAAACCGAACGGGACCGGGCCTCGCGTTCAGCCCGCCACACCAGCCGTGTGCCCCATCCCCGACGGCGGGCGACCGCTGCGACGTACAGTGACATCAGTTCCATCACGTCGGCATCTTTATGATCATGCAAAGCGACGAAGGCCGACACATCGAGGGCGATCGCATGGTCGAAACCGAGCCCGATAACGAAATCGATGCGGGTACCGACGAGTCGCTCCAACGCCGGGCCGTCAGCATCGCGGACCCGCCGCAGGCCGGGTAGGAGCTCCTTGCGCATCGCCACATGTTCGATCCCGGCCTCCATGAAGCGTCCACCGATGGGCAGGTAGCCGCCTGCGGCGTAGAAACCTTCGGCCGTCACCTGGGCATGCAGCTCCACCGCGGGCAGGCCTCGTTCTGATGCGCGGCGTTCGAGCGCGACGGTGACGGCCCGCCCGAGACCGCGCCCGCGCAGCTCGGCGCGAACGGCGACCCGTCCGATCACTCCGCTCGGCTCGGCCGGACTTTCGCCGAGATGGGAATCGGCACCCCGGCGGTCGTCAGGCGAAGCCGACCCGTAGCCCGGGTCGAGCAGCCGGGCCGTCGCCAGTGCCCGGCCGGCGTCGTCGACGACGATCGCGTGGTCGGCGTCGTTGTCCCGCCCGTCCTGCTCAAGGTCCGGCGGCACGGCCTGTTCGATCACGAACACGTCACGGCGGAGTTCGAGGGCCGCACGCGGCGGTGGACCCGGTACGACCAGGACGTCGGCGGGCCTCAGCACCGCGCGGCCGAAGCGGGACGGCGGGCGACGAGCCGGACCCTCATAGGACGGAGTGTAGGAGCGCCCCGTCCCCGCCCCGGGCAGGTTGCGACCGGACGATGCCGATGTTGCGGTGACGATCGTGCGGTGACGATAGGGCGGAAAGTCGCCATATACTGACGTCGAGTACACGTCACGCACACCTGGTGGGGGGACTGCGGTGAGGCGAACGCGTGGGGAACGGTTGACCCGTCGGCGGGTGCCGGCGCGGTTCACCGCGTCTCGGGCACGCGGTTCCGTGGCGGTGTCGCTAGCCCTGCTGCTCGCCGGTGGATCAGCCGTCCTCGTGCTGGGGCAGAGCGCGGGTTCGGCGATGCTGCGGCTGGATGATGTCGGCGCATGGCTGGCCAGCGGTGCCCGGGGAATCGTCTCGCATATCAACGGGCCGTCCGGGCGGGCGGACGCCAGCGTGACCATCAACGGCACGAAGGGACATCACCTCACCGTCGCGCAGGACGGATCCAGCGTGCTGGTCACCGACACCGACACCGGGCGGGTCAGCCGGATCGACCCGGCCGGGCTGGCCGTCACCGTGCAACAGACCTTCGGGCCTGGCGTCACCGTTGTCGCCGGCGCCGGCCAGGCGTATGTCATCGACAAGCCCGCCGGACGGGTCAGCCGGATCGACCCGACAACGTTGGATGTGCTGGGCGCGCCGGTCGCCTTCGGTTCCCCGATCGCCGACGGCGGGCTGACCGCCGACGGCACACTGTGGGTGGCCCTACCCGCGCAAGGGCAGCTCGCGCCGGTCCGGCAGGGAATCGCGGGGGTGACCGTCCCCGTTGGCCGGCCAGGTGACCAACTGTCGTTGACGATCGCGGACGGGGTGCCGGTCGCGGTCGACGCAACCGCTCCGGCCCTGGTAGCCGTACGCGACGGCCGCCCAGCACCGGAACTGCGACTGCCTCCTCCCGCCGGTTCGGGACGTTCGCTGCTGGTGGCACCGGCCGTCGACGGCCAGCTGCTACCGATCATCGTCAACACAACGAGCACGATGCTGCTCGCGGACCTCACCGCAGGCACGGTACGGACGGTCGAGCTCGGCTCCCAGGATCCGTCCGGACAGCTCGGCGCACCGGTCGTCGCCGGCGGCCGGGTATACGTGCCCGACAGCGGCAAGGGGCGGCTGCTGGTCTACGCGACCGGCCCGGGCCGGTTCGAAACGCCGATCACCGTCACGTCCGAGGCTGCGGAACTCACCGTGTTCGTCAGGAACGGGACGGTCTGGGCGAACGATCAGAGCGGCTCCCACGCCGTCATGGTCAGACCAGACGGTTCCACCCGGCAGGTCGAGAAGTACACCCCCGACGTCGCCGGGAGTGCGTCCACCACGCCGCCCCGGGCGCTGCCCAGGCAGGTGGTCGTACCGCCGAGCCAGGCCCCCCGGTCCCAGCCCCCGATCGCCGTCCCACCCCAGCGGGACACCCCCCGGGTACCGGTGACGGGACCATCGCCCAGCCCGAGCCGTCCCGACATCCAACCGCCGGCCGACCCGACGACCCCATCGCAAACACCGACACCGTCCCTGACACCGACCCCCACGCCGTCGCCAACACCGTCCCCGACACCGACTCCCCCACCCGGGAAGCCGGTCGTGTCCGCAGCGCTGGTTGGCAACGGCCCGAAGACCACCGCGACCGTGACCGCCGCCACGAGCGACGGGCTGACCAGCACGGTCACTCTCACCGTCACACCGCTGAACACCGGGGAGACCGTCACATCCACCGGACCGACCAGCTACGCCGCGACGCTCACCACCTGCGGCCCGCGCACCTACACCGCCACCGCCACCGGCCCCGGCGGGCAGAACACGTCCACCGTTTCATTCGGCAAATGCCCACCCCCCGACGCGGTTGTTCAATATCAAGGCTCTGGCTACTACACATTGCTGAATAACAATGCCGACGGAACCAGGACCATTCACATAAGCTGGGATCCACCAACGTCCACTCAAGGTGAAACAGTGACAGATTATGTGGTCAGCTACTACACCTATTCCGGCAAACTCGCCGGACAGCATGTGACTACTCAAACCAGCGATACTTTTAATGCCTATCCTTCGTGCGCCGGAGGAAACGGAGACTACCCGACCTGGAGAGTGGTTGCCCGTAACGCCAGCGGCTCCGGACCTGCAAGTCAATCGTTTATTGAGGACGACTGCTATGCTGAGGCCGATCGACCCTGAAAATGCCGGTCTGGAACCCCCGTCAGCCGGGGAATCGCACCCCCGGCGGGCCGCGTGGGGTCAGGGCCGGGGTGGGGTGGCGCCGCGGCGGATGCAGCGGTACTTGGCGTGAAGCTGACCAGCGCCAGGTCGCAGGCCCGCAGCGACTTCTGGCACCCAACGGCAGGTGGCAGTCAAACCACTGCTGTCCGTGGGCCTGTGGGGCTGTCGGTGCCCGAAACTCGCTGCGCTGGGCTACTGCTGACGCTGGCTGCGTTTCCAGGCGTTGTAGGCGGGCTTCAGGGTGGATGCGTCCCAGGACGGCAGGCCGGATCCAAACGGCCGCATAGTGTCGTAGGTGGTGCGTAGTTGATTTCCTGGGATCAGGCCAAGCTGGACGGCAGCGAGTAAGACGTCTTCGACGGTGAGCAGTTCGACGTTCTCGCCCGCGGCGAGTCTCTGCCCTCCGATGTCGTCGATGACGACGTATACCTCCCGGCCCTGTTCGGCGAGGTGGGCAGCATGGCCGAGTACGACGGATTCGCCGAGATCTTTGGCGGTGGAGAGTGCCAGTGTGGCTCCGCGTCCGCGGATTCGGGCTACGTGTGCAACGACTTCGGGTTGTGCTCCGTCGAATTCGAGTTTGTCCAGGATGCGGACGAGGCGGGAGGCTCGCATGCGGGGCCACTGGGTCGCGAGGCGGCCGGAGCGGTGCTTGCGCAGAACTTCTTCCTCGACTTCGGCGGGGATGAGGATCTCCATCCCGAGCTTGGTCAGTGTGTCAATGAGGAGAGTGCTCTTGCCTGCGGCGCAGAAGTAGACACAGCAGACGGCGTCGATGACGCTGACCAGCTGTTCGGCAGGCTCGCTGGTGTCGGGGCCGTTCACGCCCTGGCGTTGGCGCGGGCGACAAGCGAAACAATGTCGGCGCGACGGGTTCGGGGTTCGACGGTGACTCCGGCTTCGGCGAGCGACGTGGCGACGTCGGCTTCGGATCGGCCGGTGAGCCGCGCGATCGCGGCAGCGCCGAGCAGACCCCTGCGGTAGGCGTGCGTCGCGCGTTCCTGAAGCCGTTGCGGCGGCAGTGGCCGCCGTGCGAGTTCCTGCTCGAGGTCGTGCTGCTGACCCCACCCGTACCGGTGCGCGAGCACGCGTGCGGACGGAACCGCCGTGAGGGTTGCCGGCAGTAGGCCTGCCCGGTCCAGCTGGATACGCGCGACGTCGGGGCTGACTCCGAAATGCCGAACGAGCAGTGCGACGGCACGTTCGTCGACGCGGTCTCGAGTCGTGATGCCGAGCGCCTGCGCCAGCCAGCTGCTCATCCCGTCCTGCGGGATGAGCAGGTTGCGGGCGAACTCGTCGCAGCGCACTTCGGAGTCGGTGCGGCGACCGTCAATCCCGTCGACGTGTGCGCCGTCGCCGAAGAGCAGATGCCCGAGCTCGTGCGCTAGTGAGAAACGCTGTCGTTCGCTGACATCGTTGCTGTTCACGAGCACGACCGCGGTATCCCGGTCGGGGTCGACCGCGCACACCCCGGACGCCTCACCGAGCGGCGCGGAGCCGACATCGACCCCGGTGAGCTCCGCCATGAGCGAAGGGATATTCGGGATGGGAGCGATCCCGAGCCCGAGGTGGTCACGCACAGTGCGCGCTAGATCGGTTCCACGCGAGGCAGGTGTGCCCGCCGCTAGCACCGAGATGGCGGCAGGCGCACGGTGCTGCCGGAGTTCGGGAACGACTTGGTCGAGCGCGTTGTCGAACTCGAGCAGCTCCACTGCGTGCTCGAGTGCTGCACAGACATCTGCGCCGGCTGGGGTGCGGGCCGCGGCCAGGACCCGCTCGCGTACCGGGGAGCCGTACAGCAGGTGGTCCAATCGGATGCCGAGCGTGGTTGCAAGAGTGTCAAGAGTGGTCAGCGGTGCACGTGTCGGAATGCCCTTCTCCAGTCGACTCACCATCGCCTGCGGCACACCGGTCAGTTCGGCAAGATCCCGCTGGCTCGTGCCGAGCTGCTTGCGCGCAGCGGCCAGCCGTACCCCCATCGCAACTCGATCAACCTCCATCACCACACCTCCAAACTGAATCAGATCTTACCATGTTGATTCAGTTTGCGGGAACAGGCATCACCGCCATCATGATCTATCACCCCCATGAGGGTTAGGAAAGAGGTGGGGTGGCGCCGCGGATGCAGCGGTAGTCGGACCAGGCGTAGGAGCTGACGGCGAGCACGGCGCCGACTCGGAAACAGTAGCCCCGCGCGGGGTCGAGATCAGGAATCTCGGTCACGGCCGCACCGGGGGGCAACGGCTGCACCGGTACCTGGCGTGAGCCCGCGGGAGCCGCCGTCTGCACTACCAGATTGGCGGGCCGCGACCCGTTTCGCCACCTCAGCGTGACGACCGTGCCCATGTCGGTGGCATCTGTAATGTTCGGACGGGCGGCCTGGAGATCCTCAGAGGGAGCGGGCGCTGGCGTGGACGCCAGCGTGGGGGATGCAACCCCCGCCGAGGCCGACGGAGACGGCGTCGGGTTAGGCCGCTGCGGAGCGCGAACGGCCATCACTACGAGTATCACAATGATCGCGCTGGCGGCCGCCCCGGTCATCAGCAGAATCCGCCGCCGTTTCGACGCACGGGTCTCGTCCGACGGCTCTGCGGCAGGCTTCGGAGGTGCCGGGCGGCGCGGCCGGACGACGGTGCGCTCCTGCATTGGATCGCTCTCGGGGCGGTCACCATCGGGGTCGATGACGGGGTCTGCTGGCGAATGGTCCGCCGGTGCGGCTTGGGATGGCGGCCGGTCCCGGTCCTCGGGCGTAGCGGTGGCATCCGCTGGCGTGCCGACCGGTTCCGGTGGTATACGCGGGATGGTGTGGCCGAGGCGTTCATACAGCTGGCGGAGGTCGGCGGCGAAGGCGTCGGCGGTGGGCGGGCGCTGCGCCGGGTCGCGCGCGAGCGCCGTCCGCAGCAGGTTCTCCACGGATTCGGGCACGTCATCACGGGGCAGCGCGGGAACGTCCTGGGTCAGTGCGCGTAGCACGATGCTGGCAGGGTTGTCGCCCCGGCGGTAACCGAACGGCGGCGACCCCGCCAACATGGTGAACAAGGTAGCGCCCAGCGCGTAGACGTCGGTTGCGACCGACGGTTCCTCCCCCTGCAGGATTTCCGGGGCGGTATAGGACGGCGTGAAGGCCTCCTGGCTCGTTGAGCCTTCCATACCCGTCAAGCTGGCGATACCGAAATCGCTGAGGACTGGTTCATCGGTGTCACTGAGCAGAATGTTGCCGGGTTTGACATCGCGGTGGATGATTCCGGCACCGTGCGCGGCGTGCATTGCCCCGGCGATTTTCGCGCCGATGAGAAGGGTTTCGTGTACCGGTATCGGCCCGGCCTGCTGGAGCCGGTCGGAAACCGAGCCGCGGGCCAGATACTGCATGGCGATGAACGGACGCCGCTCCCGGGTCGAGCCGGTCTGAAAAATCGTGATGATGTGCGGATGGCCGGTGAGGCGCCCGGTTGCCCGGCATTCTCTGGTGAACCGTCGTTCCGCGGCGGAGTCCCGAAGATCGGCATTGATCACCTTTATGGCGACAGTGCGGTCCAGACCGACCTGATAGGCGGAGTAGACGGTACTGAACCCGCCCTGCGCGATCGCCGTGAAAGACTCGTAACCGGGAATCATCGATGTCTCCCGCCTCGGACGACCCGGCTGGGCGCGAGCCGTCCCATCATCCGCCGGTGTGCCGGCACGGCCCGCCGCAGCCGGGTGCGTAGCTGCTTCTCGTGGAACCATGCCGCGTCCGCCTCGGCGGTGGCGATGCCGTCCGCGGCGAAGAGAGCTGTGGTGGCGAGGTTCGCGAGCGTCAGCAGCGACGCCCGGCCGCTGTCCCCGATCGCGGCTGGCACGAGCCTGACCGTCTCGACCGGGGTCGACGCGGCCGGGATGGCTGTGCCGGCGCCCGCCAGCACGTCGACCGTGCTGTGCCAGGCGCCGACCACCCGCTCCCGGGATGTGCGCGCCGACCGTCGCCGCCGGCGGCGCGCCACCGGAGCCCCCACGGCGACCGCCAGGTAGCCGACGACGACAACGATCACGACACCGCCGGAGGCCAAACCCGCATACACCGACAGCGGGGTGTGATGATCAGGTGGCGGGGCCGGGGGCAGCGGTGTCGGCTTCTGCGCGGGCGCGGCTGCCGCGGCACCGACCCGCTGCTCCCGGTCGGTGGACTCCCCCTGCGCCGACGACGCGACCTTGCCACCGCTGCTCTGCCCCTGCTTCGGAGTCGGGTAGAATGCCAGCCAGCCCACACCCGCGAAGTCGATCTCCGGCCAGACCAGCACGTCGCCGGTGTGCACGTCCACGGTGTCGGTAGCCGTGGTTTCCGGCCCGCCGGGCAGGGTGAACCCGACCACGACCCGGCTGGGCAGGCCCAGCGTCCGGGCGGCGACCGCGAACACCGTCGCGAACTGCTCGGACGTGCCGGTCCCGCTGTTCTTGGTCAGGAAGTAGCTCAGGTGTCCGTAGGTGTGGCCGGCGGGCGCGGTCCGGTCGTAGGTGAAGTTGGTGCGCAGGTACTGCTCCAGCGCGTATGCCTGCTGGAACGGGGTACCCGCCCCGGTGGACGCCTCCCGGGCCGCGTCGCGCACCAGGCCGGGCAGGCCCGGCGGCAGGTAACGGGCCGCGTCGGCGTCGGCTCCGACGGCCGGTCGCAAAGATACGAGCACGGCCTGGTCCGGGGTGGTCTGCGGCGCCGACGTCACCGTGTACCGGCGGCCGGGCTGCAGCGGGACGGTGCTGAGCAGGGCGCCGCTGCCGACATCGACGGCCAGACCCGTCCCGTCGAGCCGGACCGGACGGTCCATGGCCGGCAGCAGGGCACCGTCCAGGCCGTCGATTTCCACGTCCTGTCGTATCTCTCCGGTACGCGCAGGCTCCCTGGACGTCGGCGGAACCCGGCGTCCAGCCGGGGAGAAACGGGCCGACGACGTCCAGGACTGGCCGTCGAAACGGTCGAGTACGGCCAGCCGGATGTTCGCGGGCGCGGGCGCGGAGGCCGGCGCGGGCGCTGATGCGGGCGCAGGCGCTGATGCGGGCGCAGGCGGGGACCGACGAGGACGGCGGCCGCGGCGACGAGCACCGCCACCGACAGCCCGATCACCGCCCGACCCGGAAACGATCCCGACGCCGGCGCTGATCCTGGCCTGGCGCGGCTGCCACCGCGACTGCCAGCGTGACCGCCAGCGGTTGTCGACGGCCGCGCTTCGGCGTGGCGGCACAGCGCAAGCAGCCCGGCGGCCACCACCAGACCGGCCGCGACGAGGAGGTTCGAGCCCGGTCCGGGCACGGTCAGCGTCACCCCGACCGCGAAGACCACGACCGCCGGGACGATCGGCAGCAGCGTCGTCCGCGTCCTGGCCACCAGTTCCGCGCCGACGCCGGCCGCGAGCCATGTCAGCGCTTGGGGCACCACCAGCAGATCCGGGGAGTCCGGCGCCGGCAGCGTCACCTCCAGCAGTCGGGCCCAGCCGTTGAGCAGGCCGTCGCCGACCGCGGGCAGCACCCCGGGCACGTCCGGCGAACCGTGCCGGAACAGGGTCAACGCCACCACAGCCAGCCACAGCCCGGCCCATGCCAGCACGGACAGCGGTAACGGCACCCGGCGACGGCGGGCCACACCTGCGAACGCCGCCACCGCGAGCACGGGTACGACCGCGGCCACCGCGACCGGGCCGGCGAGCGCGCCCACGGCGAACGCCCGATGGAATGCGCCGCCGGCAAGCCCGGCCGCCAGCGTGACCGCGACGAAGCTCCCGACCCGGGGCAGCGACAGCGGCACCGTTGTAGCCACCGTGGCCGTCACCGCAGGCTCCCGGCGGGCGTCGCCGGCCACGCCGCTACCAGCGCGGCGGCATCGGCAACATCCAGGACGCGCAGTCGTCCGCCACCTGCCGTAACTGAGGCCCCGGCAGGGCCGGACGCACCGGACCCGGCCGCACCGGACCCGACGCTGGATTCGATTCCGGTACCACCGACCCGGACCACGATCACATGCTCGAACCGGCTGACGGCCGGGGCGACCACCGCAGCCTGCCCGACGTCGACTCCGCCGGTGACCAGGGTCAGTGTGCCGACTCCGCCGCGGCCGAGCCCCCGGACGGCCGCCGTCAGCGCGTCATCCGGGTATGCCGCGACACCGAGACCGAGACCGGCACCGGCACCGGAACCGGAACCGGCCGCGTCGAGGGTGCCGGCGTCGCGTTCCACCCGGGCGAGCGCGTCCAGGACGACCTGGTCGTCACCGCGCCCGCCCCGGCCCGCCACCCGAACATCCCCTGTGGTGCGTAACCGGACCGGAAACCGGCGCCGGGCCGAGGCGAACAGCACGGACGCGGCGACATCCACCGCGGCGTCGAACGCGCCGTCACCGGCCGCACCGGACGGATAGGCGTACGCCCGGGTGTCCAGCAGAACGGTCGTGACCGGCTCACTCGGATCGACATACCGGCGCACCAGCAACGTCCCCGCCCGGGCGCTGGACCGCCAGTGCACATGCCGGGGATCGTCACCGGGCACGTATTCCCGCAGCGCGTGGAAGGTCACGCCACCTTCGGTCCGGCTGTCCACGGACAGTCCGTCGGGGCTGCTGGACCGGGCGGACGCCAGCGGCGTCAGCGGATGCACCACCGGGTGGACGTGGACCACAGCCGCTTCCCCGACCTGCTGCGAGCGTGCCAGCAGGCCGAACGGGTCGGACCTGCGGACGTGCACCGGGCCGACCCGCAGCACTCCCCGACGCGCGGTCGGCAGCGGCACCGCGATCGTGCGCCGCGTCGATCCACCCAGCGAGCGCAGGGGGGTTTCGGTCGCGGTCTCACCGTGCGGCAGGATGATCTGCAGGACCCCGCTCCGCCGGTCGGCGATATTCCTGATCGTCACACTCGCGAGAGCTGCCTCGCCACGACGGACCCGGGTCGGAAGAACCTCGATCTCCGCGCCCAGCCGCGGACGGTAAGCGACCGCGACCGCCGCCGCCAGCAACGCGGCGACACACCCCACCGCCAGCACCGACAGTTCGGCGAACCGCAGCACACCCGAGATGACCGCCAGCACGACCGCGGCGCCGGCCACCCCCCACCCGGTCGGGGTGACGATGCCAACTGCCGCGCCCGGGTGGCGCCGGGCAGGTGCCACGGCCGGTTACACCCCGGCCAGCGACCGGGGTACCGGTACGGACCCGAGCACTTCACCGACCGCGTCCTCGCCGGTGAAGCCGCGCAGTTCCGCGTCGGCCGCCACCAGCATCCGGTGCGCGAGCACGGGCACAGCCAGCGCCTTGACATCGTCCGGAGTGACGAAATCCCGTCCAGCCGCGGCCGCCCGGACCTGGGACGCGCGCAGCAGAGCAATGCTGCCGCGCGGGCTGGCGCCCAGCCGTAGCCGCGGCATCGTCCGGGTTGCCGCGACCACGTCGACGACATATTCGTGCACGGTGTCCGCGACATGGGTGCGCGCACCCTGCGCGACCAGCGCCAGTATCTCGTCGGTGGACAGCACCGGGCTCAGGTCCTCCACCCGGATGCCCGACTGACGGTTACGCAGAATCGCCACCTCGGACTCACGGTCGGGGTAGCCCATCCGAACCCGCATCAGGAACCGGTCGAGCTGCGCCTCGGGCAGCGCATAGGTGCCGTCCATGTCGACCGGGTTCTGGGTCGCCACGACGAAGAACGGCCGCGGCACCGCATGCGGCTGGCCGTCAACGGTGACCCGCCCCTCTTCCATGACCTCCAGCAACGCCGACTGTGTCTTGGGTGACGCCCGGTTCACCTCATCGGCCACCACCACGTGGGCGAACACCGGCCCGGGATGAAACCCGAACTGAGCGGTCCCCTGGTGGTAGACGGTCACCCCGGTGACATCGGACGGCAGCAGATCCGGGGTGAACTGGATGCGGTGACAGGACGCCTCCAACGACGCCGCGATGCAGCGGGCCAACGAGGTCTTGCCCAGCCCCGGAACATCCTCGATAAGCAGATGCCCGCCGGCGAACAGGCAGGTCAGCGCCAGCGAAACCGCCTCGGTCTTGCCCCGCACCACCAGCTCGACGTTGTCGACGACAGCCTGAAACGCCGCCGCGAAATCGGACGGATCACCACTGCCGGTTGGCATCGTGGACACCATGCTCTCCTGTCAGACAGCTCCAGGCTCGACACCAGACCCACCCCCCGTGAGCGCTGCGGCGCTATACCGTCTCAGCGCCAGCACGATAGCGCGACAGCTACTTCGGCATGGTGCCGCATCTCGAGTGATGAGATCCTGAAGCCCGACCCACTGCTACCCGAGGGGACGGTATGGATCTTTTCGTCGGCCGGGAAGCCGAGTTGACAGAGGCGTTACGCCTGCTCTTCACCCGGGGCGAAGGGTCGGTGATCGACCTTGTCGGTGTTCACGGCCTGGGTAAGTCCATGCTGATCCGACAGCTGGTCAGTCGGGTTGAAGGCGCCAACCGGGTATACATCTTCAACGAGGACATGTCCGCGTTCCAGCGGGAAGGATTCCGGGACGCCTACGGCCCCCGCGCCTCTGCCCCCGTCCTGTGGGAGACATTCGCGCGAACACGAGAGCTGATGCTTCGGGTGACCGATCGTACCCGAGCTCGGGAGTTCGCTGGTTTCCGCCAGCTGTGCGAGCGTGAGGCGCGGCTGCTCGGCGGTGCACCGAAGACCGAAACGGGTGTGCGCGACACCCCCGAGAGCGACGACCAGGAAACGGTGAAGGCTCGGATCCGCCAGTCGCAGTCGGCCATCGACGACGCTTTCGTCAGCGGCTGGGCGGAATGGAGCCGGCGTCGGCACATCCTGATCACCATGGATTCGTTCGAACGCGTCGTCGACGACGAGATGGGTCACTGGCTGGCGCGCATGGCGCTACGCCTGACAAACACCCTGGTCGTCATCGCCCGGGTGCCCTCACCGCACACGTTCTCGACGGGATCGGATCGCTGGTACGTCCGGGCGCTGCCCTATCTGTCCCGCGACGAGGTCACCTTCTACCTCGACCAGACCTTTGACGGTGCACTGCGGCCAGGTGTCGCCGATGTCGTCCACGATTTCACGGCGGGACATCCCGGTGGTCTGTCGCTGGCGGCGAAGCTGGTCAGCGAGACGGGTCCGGACAAACTGGAGGCGTCGGACCTGCGGCGAACTCTTCAGCGGCTACCGGACGATCCGTGGGAGAAATGGGCCGGCCTCGTCCGATTGATCATCGACGCAGTCCGGGACGACCGGCTGTCGAAGGCCGTCCATGCCTGCGCTGTGGTCAACACCTTCGACGAGCCGCTACTCGCCGAACTGCTGGCAGAAGGCGACGACGGGTATCCCGATGTCGGAACCGTCATTCAGACGCTCAAAGGATACGGCATCGCCGAACAGCTGGTCGCGGTCGCCGACGAACCGTCCGACCGTTTCCGCCTGCACGAGTTCATCCGGCTTTCCCTGAGCCGCGAACTGCGGACAATGCACCCCCGCATCTGGCAGGACCTGCACCAGCAGGCCGCCCAACATTACTTCCGCCTCGTGTCGGAATGGGAGGACGACACCACCGGCGCCTACAGCTCGTGGTATCGCTACGAACACCCCCGCTGGCAGGCCTACAAGCGGGAGTGGTTGTTCCACGCCCGGCGGGTGTCCCGGAACCGCACGATCACCCGGGCACGTTTCGCGCTCGTGTTCCTGGAAGCCTACTGGTGGTGGGGGTGCTACTGCCCGTTCGACTACAACCGGCGGCTGCTGGAGGACTGGGAACGTACCTGGCACCAGGAGGACTCGCTCGCCGGGAACGTCGGCTCCGTCGCGACCGCAACCCAGCGTAACCCGGACGATCAGTTGGGCGAAGCGCTGGGCTTTGTGCTGGACCATTATCCGCCCGGGTACCTCAAGACCGACGCTCCCTGGAACGACATCCGTAACCGGCTTCTCCTCGTCCAACGTCTTTGCGGGCTGGGCCGTGGCGCGCGTGTTGACGCCACTGCGGAAGAAGAACGGGAGCTGCTGCGAGTCAATGGCCTGATCAGGATATTTCTCGCGCACACCAGGCGATTCCGTGACCCGGCAGACCTGGCCGCGAACCGTTACTACAAAGAGGCGCTGGCTGTTTTTGAGGAACTCACGGACGACTGGAACGTCGCCTGGCTGCTCTTCGAAACCGCGGACCTCGCGCTGGAACGGGAGGTTCTGGAGGAGGCGGTCACCCGTATCACCGCCGCGGCGCAACGCCTGAAACGGCTCGCCGCGCAAACAGATGACTGGGACGAGGAGTTGATCGCGAACCTCTTCCGTGTGCGGGCGGATGTGTACTGGGCATCAGGGAAGACCGACGAGGCATTCGCCGACTACCATCGTGCTGTCGTCCACGCCTATCGGTTCATGGGTGTCCCGCACCCTCCGGACGATTACAACCTCGTTTTCTACGAGGAGATGACGACCCGGACGGTGAGTCGCCTGTGCGAGATCTTCAATCGCTCCGGTGTCGATGAGGCAAAGCGACGGGCCGAGCTGACCGGCAGTCAGCTTTCGGGTGGTGAGCGAACCGGCACAGATGATGTCCACCGAATGTTCGACCGTTCGGACATACGCGCCCTACGCGTCTGGTTGTTCCCGCGCGGGCCGGAACCCGCCGAGTTGAGGTCAGCGGACTCCGCCTTCATGGACGACTGGAGCGTCTTCGACGAGGACGAGCCACCGTCGGACGCCGATGTGGAGTCCCTTGCCTCCGGATAGCGGCTGCGTCACGGCACCGACGAACCGGCTGGGGTGGGTAGTCCGAGCCGGGTCGCGAGCCACGACGCCTGCCAGCGGCGTTCATCGAGGTAGGGGTCATCGAGGTAGGGGTCATCGAGGTGGGCGGCGTCGCCGAGGATGGCGCTGCGCTGGTTGGCGGCGCGTGCCGCGATGTAGGCGAGTGCCGCGGGAGGGTCGACGTCGAGCGATTCAAGCGCGTCGATCACGTATGCCGACAGCAGGTTGGCCGTGGAACCGGGATCCTGCACAGCTGCCTCGATGCCCGCGCGAGCATGCTCGTCGAGCGAGTCACCCTTTCCCTTCTGGCCGATTCTGTTCTGGCCAAAAGTTGCCGCCGCGGCCTCGATGCTCTCGGCAAGCGCGGCCAGGCCGGCGTCGCGCAGTTCGGCCGCCGCATGGTAGGCAACCCGGCAGACGCAGGCGACACTGAATTCCCGGGCAGCCGCCCGCGTCCATTGCTCGACCCGCGTGCCGAGCCGACCGCGTCTGGCCACGACCTTGTTCTCGTGGATGACGAGCGGGCCGTCGAGGTCTATCCGCCAGAGTTCCTCGGTGAGCCAGTAGGGCAGGTCCTCGACCCGGCAGGCGTGGATACCGTCCCTGCACGGCACCACATCTCCGGCTCCAGCACTGACCTCGGCGTCAACC
>NZ_CAUVXP010000102.1:0-21926 GCF_963555955.1 Protofrankia sp. Cas3 | reverse complement strand
AGCCGCAGTGCCGCCATCGTGGCCAGCAGCCGTTCGCCGTCCTCCAACGCGGCGAGCAGCTCGGTGTCCGACAGCGACCACACCGTCGCCTGCGCCAGGGCGTCCACGCCGGTGGCGACCGCGTCCAGCCCGGCGAGCAGCGGATGCTCCCGGCCCGGGCGGGCGGTGGCGGCGGCGCTCTGCATAGATCAACGATAACCCGAAATGCCCACAAAGTCGAACATTTGTTCGTACCGGATGTGCATATCAGCCCCTGGCCTGCACGGACCGAATCCCTTCGGCTGGGCAGTTCTTCGTAGCGGTGAGACTGAACAGCACGGGGAGGTCCTGGTCCCATACCTGGAGCCGCCATCGTCCGTCATCGCCGAGGGCGAAAACCCCGGGGCGATCGTCGCGGTCGGTGGACAGATGTTCGTGGAGCAGTTCGAGCCGCAACCCCGCGCCGGTGAGCGCGGTGACGATCTCGCCAAGCGAGTGTGCCCACTGGACGGTGGTCTGGGCGCGCAGAACTGCCGCCGGGTTGGCGTAGGTGCTTTCGCTGGATGTGCGGTGGGGTCCGTCATCGGCATAAGGGAAGTCGACTACCAGGGGGTCACGCTGTTCGATCATCTGGGCCAGCGGGTGCATGTCAACGACGACCAGATGCCCCGTTGGGCGTAGCGCACGGGCTGCGCTGCGGGCCCAGAGATCGAGGTCACCGATCCAGGTGAACACGCCGTAGCTGGCCACCACCAGGTCGAACGCATCGCCCAGATCGGCGGGCAGGTCGAGAACGTCGGCCTGGACGAACGTCGCATCAATGCCGGCCTGCGCGGCAAGGAGCCTGGCCCGTCCGATCGCGACATCGGAGAAGTCCACCCCGGTGGCCCGGGCGCCGAGTCGAGCCCAACTGAGGGTATCCAGACCGAGATGGCACTGCAGGTGGAGCAGGTCACGGCCGGCGACGTCGCCACACAGTCGCCGTTCGGTCCCGCGCAGCGAGCTGGAGCCGGCGAGAAACCCCGCCATGTCGTAGTAGCGGTCCTGACCATGCACCGACGCCCGCTCGTTCCAGTTCGCGAGATTGAGCTGCCGAGCCCGCTCCCATCCATCAGCGGCAGAAGCCTCCGTCTCACCCGTGTGCATGGGATGACAGTATTCTGATCTCCGCTGGTAGACGTTGATCCTTTGATCGGATGGGTCTCGGCGGCGGTTTCCTTCCACCGGAGGAGAGCCCCATGAATCAGCACGAACAGCACCGCTACCGGGCACATTGCCATTGGGACGGATCCACCGCGGCCGGGTACGCTGCATACAGCCGTGAGCATCGTGGCGAATGCCCGCCCGCCGAGGCAACCGTTCACCTCAGTGCGGATCCGGCGTTCCGTGGCACGCACGAGCGTCTCAACCCCGAGCAACTCGTCGTCCTCGCGGCGTCGTCCTGTCAGCTCCTGTCGTTCCTGGCTATGGCAGCCCGGGCAGGGGTCGACGTCCGCCGCTACGACGACGCCGCAGAAGCGGTCATGTCTCACGCGGCTGAACCCATTGGCCTGACCCACATCTGGTTGCGGCCGAGAATCGTGGTATCGGGAGACACCCCGGTCGAGCGGCTCCATGCCCTGGTGGAGCAGGCACACCGTGAGTGCTATATCGCCAACAGCCTGCGTTGCGAGGTCAGCGTGCGGCCAACCTTCGTGCACCGACCCGGCGGTACCGGCGACGCCGGATGAGGTGGCGTTCCTCGAAGCGGAGCTGAAGCGTCTTGCGGACGCAGAACCTGACGCCGGGCAGGTTGTCACCTGGCACATCCGCCAGCTGGCCCTGTGCTCCGGAGAATCAGGCGCTCTGGAACACAAGGCCGCTGTCGACGAGGTGACTGAGCGCGACCGGCACTGGGGGCCGGCAAGAGGGACGGTGGCGTTCCTACAGGTGGCTCAGGACCGACTCGCAGGAGCTCACGTCCACACCTGGTCCGGACTCGACGTCCAGACGGGTGATCACACCGTTGTCGATGACGGCGGCGTAGCGCTGTGAGCGCTTCCCCAGACCGAAGCCCTGGCCGTCGAACATCAGGCCCATGGCTTCGGTGAACTCGCCGTTGCCGTCGGCCACCATGATGATCTTTTCGTCGGCGCCACGGTCACGGGCCCACGCCTGGAGCACCCACGCGTCGTTGACTGCGACGCAGGCGATGGTCTCGACGCCTTTCGCGGTCAGCTCGTCCGCGTGTTCGACGAAGCCGGGCAGGTGCACCCGCGAGCAGCCTGGTGTGAACGCACCCGGTACGGCGAACAGCACCACCTTGCCCCGGCCCAGCAGCTCGCCGCTGCGCACTGCCGTAGGACCGTTCTCGGTCATGATCCTGACTTCGACGTCAGGGATCGGGTCACCGACCTTCACCGGCATGTTTACTCCCTTTAACAACTTTTTTGACGACCTTCGGATGTTAACGACCTTTAGCTCCGTCTCATCCTATTTCGGTCATCGCGCCAGAGGGTCACAGGGAGATGGAGTAGGCGACAACCCCGCGGCGCACGGCGTCGAGCGCGCCGTGCGCGGTGTGCCGCACGTGCGAGCCCTCCGGCGCGACCTGGGCGATCTGATCGAGCAGGTCGATGAGCTGGCGCATCCAGCGGACGAAGTCCCCGGCGGTGACTTCCAGCCCGGACTCGGTGAGGACCTTCGCCAGCGACAACCCGGACGCCCAGCCGAACGAGACCCAGACGAATCCGGGCTCGGGCAGGCGCAGAAAGTCGAGCTGGTGCTCGGCCTCGACATCACGTAGCCGGCCGGCGAGGCGGGTCGTCGCGGCCAGCGCCTCCCGCAGCGCCGGATCACCGGGGATCTTCGGCGTGGCCGCGTCCTCGCCGCGAGGTTCGTAGACCAGGGTTGACACGGCCGCGGCGAGCGCGGCGGGCGACAGGTCGTCCCAAACGCCGGCACGCAGGCATTCCGCGACCAGCAGGTCCTGATCGGTGTAGATACGGCCCAACACGCGGCCGGTGCTGGTGACGGCGTCGCCGCGCAGGTAGCCCAGGGCTTCCAGGGAGGCACACACCCGGTCGAAGATTTTCGCGACGGTGTTCGTGCGGCCGGAGATCCGTCGCTGCAGGGCGTCGGTCTCCCGGCGGAGCTTCGCGTGGCGTTCGATCACACGCAGGTGCGCTTCTCTGTCCGGGCAACCGTGCACCGGATGGACCCGCAGCTCACGGCGCAGCCGGGCGAGGTCCGCGTCGTCAGCGGCGGCGGCCCGGGTCCGCGCGCGGCGTCCCACCTCAGGTGGGATCTCGACGTTGTGCAGGGATGAGGCGAGGTCACGTCGGGACTGCGGCGAGCGCGGATTGAACGTCTTGGGGACCCGTACCCGCGCCAGCGCCTCCACCGCCGTGGGAAAGTCGAGCAGCGACAGCCGGCGGACCTGCCGGTCGACCGTGAGGACGACCGGGCGGGGGTCGCCGTTTGCGCCTCCGACCCCCGGGTCGAGCACGACCGCCAGCCCGCTGCGCCGGCCCGCCGGGACACGCACGACATCGCCGACACGCAGCCGGTTCAGTGACTCGACCGCCTCGGCACGACGCCGCGCACTGCCCTCCCGTGACAGCGACGCCTCACGGGCTTTGATCTCCTCACGGAGAGCCGCGTACCGCTCCACCGAACCCTGCGTACACGCCATGGCGGCGGCCAGTTCGTCGAGCGCGCCGTCGTTGCGGCGGACCTGACGGGCCAGACCGACGACCGCGCGGTCGGCCTGGAACTGCGCAAAGGACGACTCAAGCACGCTGCGGGCCTCGGTCCGTCCGAGCCGCCCGACGAGATTGACCGCCATGTTGTACGACGGGCGAAACGACGACCGCAGTGGATATGTACGGGTCGACGCCAGCCCGGCGAGCGCGACCGGGTCGAAACCGGGCTGCCACAGCACGACCGCATGTCCCTCGACATCGATCCCCCGGCGGCCGGCCCGCCCGGTGAGCTGGGTGTACTCCCCCGGGGTGATGTCGGCGCGGGTTTCGCCGTTGAACTTGCTGAGACGTTCCAGCACGACCGTGCGTGCCGGCATGTTGATCCCGAGGGCGAGGGTTTCGGTGGCGAACACGGCGCGTACCAGGCCGCGGACGAACAGGTCCTCGACGACCTCCTTGAAGGTGGGCAGCATTCCGGCATGGTGCGCGGCGATCCCGCGTTCCAAGCCTTCCAACCACTCCCAGTAGCCGAGGATGCGCAGATCATCCGAGGGGATGCTCGCCGTACGTGACCGCACCTGCTGGCGGATGGCGTCCCGCTCATCCAGGGATGTCAGTGTCAGGCCGGCACGCACACAGGCGGCGACCGCGGCATCGCAGCCCGCGCGACTGAACACGAAGGTTATCGCCGGGAGCAGCCCGGACCGGTCCAGCTGCTTGATGACATCAGGCCGGCTCGGAGCCCAGACGCGGCGCTGCGGTGGCGTGCCCGCTGTGCCGCGACCCGGGCCGCCACCGGGCCGGCCGCGTGGTACGTCGGGACGGCGGCCCTCCTCCCGGGCCAGGCGCACCAGGTCCGGGTTGATCCGCCATCGGGTCGCCGATTGCATCGACGGCCCGCCTGTTGGGCTGTCCCGTGCCGCGTCCCGTATCTCGTCCCGCGCGTCGTCCCGGGCGTGCAGCACGTCGTCCACGGACAGCGGACCACCATTGACGAACAGGTCGTGCATCTCCCGGTCGGCCAGGACGTGCTGCCACAGGGGCACCGGACGGTGCTCGCTGACCACGACCCGGGTGTGCCCGCGCACCGTCACCAACCAGTCGGCGAACTCCTCGGCGTTGCTCACGGTTGCAGACAACGACACCAGCTGGACCCGCTGGGGAAGATGGATGATCACTTCTTCCCACACGGCCCCGCGCTGGCGATCGGCAAGGTAGTGGACCTCGTCCATCACGACGAAGGCGAGCCGGCCGAGCCGGTCACGGCCGGTCGGCTCGGCATAGAGCATGTTCCGTAGGACCTCGGTGGTCATGACGACCACCGGTGCATCCGGATTGCGGGAGGTGTCGCCGGTCAGGAGGCCGACCGCGTCGCTTCCGTGGCGGGCGACGAAGTCGGTGTACTTCTGGTTCGACAATGCCTTGATCGGTGTGGTGTAGAAGCAGCGTTGGCCCCGGGCGAGCGCGAGGTGGGCCGCGAACTCGCCGACGATCGTCTTACCGGCACCGGTGGGAGCCGCAACCAGGACGCCCTCTCCGGCTTCGAGGGCTCCGCATGCTTCACGCTGAAAAGGGTCGAGGCCGAACGGATACCCGCCCAGAAAGTCGGCCAAGGCGCTGGGCATGGCCTGCGGCATGGCCTCGGGGCCTGGGGAGCCCGCGGGCGCGGTGGACACTTCGTCAGCGTACGGGACCGCCGGCCCGGCGTTCTCCGGAGGCAGAGGAGGATGCGGACGCCCACCCGGCCAGGTCGCCGGGCGGGCCCGGATCGGCTGCCGGGGGTCCATGGCCGAGTGACGTCGGTCAGGTGACGTCGAGGTGGGCCGCGTTCGACGGCGTGCCGCCGGCGCCCACGCCCGTTCCCACCGGATCACCGATGCTGGAGCGCTCGACCGGCAGCAGTCGGTCGTCCGAAAGATCCTCGGACGGCGGCAGGTCGTCAAGCCCGAGCGGTGAGGTCTCGTCGTCGTCGAGGTCGGCGTACGGAGAGGCGTCGTCACGGCGCGCCTTACGCCGGTCATTAAGCCAACCGATGATGAGCACGACCTCGTACAACAGGCACATCGGCAGGCCGAGAGCGATCATCGTGAACGGGTCCTGGCTCGGCGTGACCACGGCGGCGAACACGAACACGAGGAAGATCTCGGGACGCCGCCACGAGCGCAGCTTGTCCGTACTGACCACACCAGCGAGGTTCAGCATCCCGACCAGGAGCGGTACCTCGAACGACAGCCCGAAGACGACCAGCATGGCGATGACGTAGCTGAGGTATTTGTTGACGTCAAGCAGGCTGACCAGGCCGTCCCCGCCGAAACCGAGCAGGAGTTGGAGGCCCTTGCTCAGCGTCAGATAGGCGAGGTAGCCGCCGAATGTGAACAGTCCCAGGGAAGCGCCGACGAATGCCAGCGACCAGCGCCGCTCGTTTCGGTGCAGGCCGGGCGTGATGAACGACCACAACTGGAAGAGCCAGATCGGGGCCGAAACCACGGCCCCGGCGATCATCGAAATCTTCAACCGAATCATGAAGGCGTCGAGGATGCCGAAGAAGAACAACTGGCACTCTCCGCCGCCGGCGCGGGATTTTGCCGGCAACGCGCAGTACGGCTCCTTGAGGATGTCGAAGATGCGCGGCTCGAGGACGAAGCAGACGACGGTGGCGATGGTGAGCGCGATCAGTGCCTTTGCCAGCCGGTCGCGCAGCTCCCGAAGGTGCTCAGTGAGCGACATCCGGCTGTCTTCGACGGTCCTGGTACGGCGGAACTGCACCGCCTGTACCATCCGCCGCGGTGTGGGCAACCGGGGCACGGGCGGCGACTCCTGCTCCTGGACGAGAGGTCGGTGGATGTGTCAGTGCTGGGAGACGTCGCCCGCCGTGACGGCCTGGCCGTTGGCCGACGAGGCGACACCCGCTGCCGGCTGCTGGGCCGGCTTCGGAGCCACGTCCGTCTGGCCGGACTCGATCGGACGTGGCGCAGGTGCAGCCTGCGGCTGGGCCTGCGGCTGCGCGGCGGCGGCGGTCTGGTCGTCCTGGGTCAGACCCTTGGTCTCGGCCTTGAAAATGCGCAGGGACCGTCCGACGGAGCGGGCCGCGTCGGGCAGCTTCTTGGTTCCGAACAGCAGGATGACAACAAACGCGATGATCAGAAGCTCGGGGGTACCGAGATTGGCCATGGCATGCGTCCTTCGCTTCGATGTCCGGTCCCGACGACCGGCGCGCGCTTGATGCTACGTCGGCTTGATGCTACGTCGGCTAGCGTGGCCTCGTCAGACAACGGCCCGATGTTGCGCACATGACGGGCTCATAACCAGGACCTGTCGGCTGGTGGCCGGCCCGCACGGCATGGCTGATCAGGCCGATACCCGCTCGCTGAGTTTCGCGGTGACCTCGGCGGCGTCGAGCCGCGCAGTCAATGCCGCCGTCTCGTCGGCGAGGCCGGACAGTCGGTTCTGCAGCTGTGCGACCTCGGCGTTGACCAGGCGTACCCGACCGAACAGGCGGTACGCCAACGCACCGAGCGCAACGAACGTCAACAGGATGAGACCACAGTCGATGAGCAGCCAGAGCACGCGATCAACCTACTCCGCTGTCGGTCGGGGTCGAATGCCGTAGGCCGCCAGAGCCCGGACGGCGACATCGTGGATCTCGGTCGCCAGCTCCGCCGGTTCCACCAGCCGCGCCTGGTCCCCAAGACCCAGTACCAGTCTGCGCAGCCAGCCTGTCTCCGACACCCGCAGCTCGACCAGCAGGTACCCGGCGTCAAGCTCCCGCTGGGACTCGACCGGGTAGTAGTCGGCGACCCACCGGGCCCCTGGATGCAACCTGAGCACGGCCCGACGGTCGTACGGTCCGGGTTGGTAGAGGCTCTCGGCGCTCTCGCGCGGTGTCGCCTCGGGCGGGGGCGCGGCCGGGATGTCCAGAACAGTGACCCCGTGGGAACCGTCTATCCGGTCAAGTCGGAATATCCGGACCGCCTTCGACCGATGGCACCAGCCCTCCAGGTACCAGCGGCCGTCCCGGGCCAGGACCCGCATCGGATCGACATCACGCTCGGTCATTTCGTCGCGGGACCAGACCAGGTACCGAAGGTGCAGCCGCCGTTTGCGGGTGACGGCGTCCTGGACGACGCGCAGGACCTCGTCCTGGGCGTCGAGCTCGACCCGGACCCGGTCGGCCGGCAGGGCGCCGACCGCCTTCTCCAGTTTCGCCACCGCACGGTCGAGGGCGTCGCGGGCGGCCAACCCGGGAACCTCGGCGAGTGTGCGGGCCGCGACGACCAGCGCCATGGCCTCGTCCGCCGACAGCCGCAGTGGCCGGTCAAGGGTCTGCGGATCGAGCACGGTGACCCCGTCGGCGGAGTAGCTCAGGTCGATGAGGTCACCGGGCGCGCCGCCGGGCACGCCGCAGACGAACAGCAGGTCGAGATCGTCCCGGAGCTGTCGTACAGTGATCCCGAAGGTCGCGGCGGCCTCCCCGAGGCTGACACCCGGGTGCGCCCGCAGCCATGGCACCAGAGCGAGCAGCCGGCTCAGTCGATCGGTCGTGGATGCCGTGGACGCGTTCGTGGGCGTGTTCACGATGTCCCCGTCCCCGTCCCCGGTACGGCGTGGATCCGGGCCGCGTCGGCCAACCGGCGCACCACCTCGTCGCGCAGCTGTCGTGGTCGAACCACCAGCACGTCATCGCCGTACCCCACCACCCAGCGGGCCAGGCGCTCGGTGTCGGAGTAGTCGATCTCCACGATGTCCATCCCGTCGGTGTCCGCATCCGCCCCGGCCACGGGGGACAGCGCGCGGGCGTGGCGACGCAACGCGTGGCCGGTCCCCGGCCGTATCCGTAGCACGGCGGTACGGATGCGCTCCGGTAGCGCGGACGCCGACACCAGTGCCCGCAGGTCGACGGTGTCGGGCATCCGAACCACCCCGGGCGGCCCGACCGGGCGCACCGTGCCGGTCACCCTGGACAGCCGGAACACCCGGGCCGCGGCCCGATCCCGGTCATGGCCGGCCAGATACCAGCGTCCCCGCCAGGACACCACTCCCCACGGCTCGACCCGGCGCTCGCTCGAACCGGTCTCGGTCGGCTTGCGGTAGGGAAAGCAGATCGCCTGCCCTGCCTGGACCGCGGCGAGGCATGGTGCGAACGCCGGTTCGGTCGTGCCGACGCGGGGTTCCAGACCATCCGGGCCGGGGAGCGTACGGGTCCCCCCGGCCGCGAGTTTGAGCAGCGCGCTCGCGCTCGCGGCCGCAAGCGACGTGCTCGACCACAGCCGGGCGGCGAGTCCGAGAGCGGCCGCCTCATCCGGGTCGAGGGAGATCTCCGGCAGTGCGTAGTCGCTGCGCCGGATGCGGTACCCGACATCGTCGCTGAAGAACGAGTTCGTTCCGGTCTCCAGTGGGATGCCGATGTCGCGCAGGTACTGCTTGTCCCGTTCGAACATCCGGCGAAACGCCTCTTGCTCGTCCGCGGATTCACCCGGGGCGAAACCGTCCACGAGCTCGCCGATTTCAGCGACGGTGAGAAACCGCGATGTTGCCATCAGGCACATCGTCAGGTTCAGCAGCCGTTCCAACCGCCGACGGGACACCGTACGAGGCTAAGTGGTCGGCGCCGGACGTTGTTCGGGGGGTGTCAGCGGGTCGTCGCCTGTGTCGCCGTCAGCCCGACGAGGTCCACGACGAAGACGAGGGTCGAACTGGCGGGGATCGGTCCCTGCGCTGTGGCGCCGTAGCCGAGGCTGGGCGGGATCACGATCTCCCGGCGGCCGCCGATCTTCATGCCGGCGATGCCCTGTTGGAAACCGGGGATGACACCGTTGAGTGGGAAGATCGCGGCCTGTCCGCGGCTCCAGCTGGAGTCGAATTCGTCGCCGGTGGTCCACAGCGTGCCCACGTACTGCACCGACACGGTGCTCTGCGCGGAGGCGGCCGCACCGGTACCGACCACGAGGTCTCTGGTGACCAGCGTGGCCGCAGGCGTGCCGGAGCCAGCCGCGATCGTCGGCTTGGCCTTGAGATCGGTCGCGCCGGTGACCGCGGGCAGGCCGGCGCTGAGGGTGTCCGCCACCCGTACGGGCGCGGCTTTGGTCCCGTCCGGCGCGGTCGACGTGCTGCAGGCGGCGAGTGCGGCGGCCAGCAGGACCGCTGAGAGCGCAGCGGACAGGTATCTGGCCGCGGCCGGCGCGATGATCGCTTTTCTCGCGCGGCCGGCGGCCTGCGCAGTGGAGAGACAGACGCCCCGGGTGGGGCGGCGAAGGTCGGTCACAGGTAGGTGGTCCTCACATACTGGCGATGAGCTTGTCGACTCGGTCGTCGACGGAACGGAAGGGATCCTTGCACAGCACCGTGCGCTGAGCCTGGTCGTTGAGTTTGAGATGCACCCAGTCGACCGTGAAGTCACGCCGTTTTTCCTGAGCCCGCTTGATGAACTCACCACGCAGCCGCGCCCGGGTGGTCTGCGGCGGGATGGACTTCGCCTCGAAAATGTCAAGGTCACGACTGACCCGCTCCACCAGCCCGGCCCGCTCCATCCGGTAGTACAGGCCGCGCTGGCGATGGATGTCGTGGTATTTCAGGTCCAACTCGGCGATCCGTGGCGAGGCCAGGGACAGACCGTGCCGATGACGGAACCGGTCGATCAGCACGTACTTCGTCACCCAGTCGATCTCGCGGGCGACCAGCTCCAGGTCGTCGGTCTCGATCGCGAGAAGTGTCCGGCCCCACAGGTCCAGAACACGTTTGGCGACCGCGTCCCCGCCGCGGCGCTCGACGAACTCGACCGCCTTGCCGAAGTACTCACGCTGGATCTCCAGAGCGCTGGCTTCACGACCGTTGGCCAGTTTGATCTTGCGCTGGCAGGTCATGTCGTGGCTGACCTCCCGGATCGCCCGGATCGGGTTTTCCAGGGACATGTCCCGCAGCACCACGCCCGCCTCGATCATGCGCAGGACGAGGTCGGTCGAGCCGATCTTGAGCAGGGTGGTGGTCTCGCTCATGTTGGAGTCGCCGACGATCACGTGTAGGCGCCGGAACCGTTCGGCGTCCGCGTGCGGTTCGTCCCGGGTGTTGATGATCGGACGGGATCTGGTCGTCGCCGACGACACCGACTCCCAGATGTGTTCCGCGCGCTGTGAGACGCAGTAGACCGCGCCGCGGGGGGTCTGGAGCACCTTGCCCGCCCCGCACAGGACCTGCCTGCTCACCAGGAACGGCACCAGGACGTCCGCGAGCCGGCTGAACTCGCCGTGTCGGCCCACGAGGTAGTTCTCATGGCAACCGTAGCTGTTCCCAGCGGAGTCGGTGTTGTTCTTGAACAGGTGGATGTCCCCGGCGATGCCCTCCTCGCGCAGTCGTCGTTCCGCCTCGACCAGCAGCCCCTCCAGGATGCGCTCGCCGGCCTTGTCATGGGTGACGAGATCGGGAACGGAGTCGCACTCGGGGGTGGCGTACTCGGGATGGCTGCCGACGTCGAGATAGAGCCGGGCGCCGTTCTTCAGGAAGACGTTGCTGCTGCGACCCCAGGACACGACACGTCGGAACAGGTACCGCGCCACCTCGTCCGGTGACAGCCTGCGCTGCCCACGAAAGACACAGGTGACGCCGTACTCGTTCTCGAGGCCGAAGATGCGGCGATCCACACCGACGACCCTATGCTTCGTGCGCGCCACGGTGTGGCCGGACGCCCGCACCGGCACGTTCGTCGCGGTGGCGGCGGTATGTTCGAATGGGCCGGCCGCGGGCAGGATGGCGGCCATGACGTTGGAGACCAACCAGTTGGACACCAACCAGCCGAACACCGGCCGGTTGCGGACCGTGACGACGGTGGGTGGCGTCGCTACGGCGACCGTGGTCGCGCCGGCCGCGGACGACCCGCCGTACGGCGGCGTCATCGTGGTTCACGACGCCCGGGGCATCACGCCTTACCTCACCTCGGTCTGCGAATTGCTGGCACAGGCCGGCTGGCTCGCCGTCGCGCCGCATCTCTACCACCGGGACGGCATCGCCGAGGTCGACCCGACCGGTGGCTGGCCCAGCGCGGGCACGCAGATGGGCACCCTGACCGGTCCGGGCATCGTGGCGGACACCGACGCATGCCTGGCCCACCTCGCGGACAACGGCTTCGGCCCCGAGCGGACAGCGGTGATCGGCTTCTGCATGGGTGGGACGGTGGCGCTGTTGACCGCGACCCGGCACGCCATGGGCGCGGCCGTGTCGTTCTACGGCGGTGGCGTGAGTACGCCGTACTGGGACGGCGTCGCACCATTGCTGGACATCGCACCCTCGTTGCGTACGCCCTGGCTCGGCCTCTACGGCGAGGACGACGCGCTGATCAGCCAGGCGGAGATCGAGGCATTGCGGGCGGCGGCCACGACGGCGGCGGTACCGACCACGCTGATCAGCTACCCCGGCGCCGGGCACGCCTTCCACAGCCACGACCGGGCTGCGGTCCACCGACCCGAGGCGGCGCAGGACGCCTGGAACAGGACACTGGGTTGGCTTCGCCGCAGCCCCGCCGGGGTCGGATGACAGGACTGCGGCACGCGTCAGATGAGTGTCCCTACTGGTTGTCCTGGTTGTCCTGGTTGTCCTGGTTGTCCTCGTTCTCGTCTGCGGTTTCGGCGAGCAGGACGTCGAGTTGCGCGCCGGAGATGCGCTTGAACAGCCGGCGGTTGCGGGTGCGGTCGAGCATGGCCACCTCAAGGTTCGCCGACGACAGGGTGCGGTCGCCGTTACCACCCGCGGGCGTGCCGGCTCGCAGCGCATTCGCGGCCACCCGCAGTGCGGTGGCGAGCGGCTGCCCGTCGGTGTGGTGTTCCTTCAGCGAGGCATTGACCTGTTCGGACTGCCCGCCGATGGCCACGAACCCACGTTCGTCCGCGATTGACCCGTCGTAGGTGAGCCGGTAGATCTGATCGTTCCCGGCCGCCGCGCCGACCTCCGCGACGACGATCTCCACCTCGTACGGTTTGATGCTGTCGGTGAACAAGGTGCCCAGTGTCTGGGCGTACCAGTTGGCCAGCGCCCGCCCGGTCACGTCGCGACGGTCGTACATGTAGCCGCGGACGTCCATCATGCGCACACCCGCGGTCCGCAGGTTCTCGAACTCGTTGTACTTGCCGACCGCGGCGAACGCGATCCGATCGTAGATCTCACTGATCTTGTGGAGGGTCGACGAGGGATTCTCGGCCACGAACAGGATGCCGTCGGTATAGGTCAGCACCACGACACTACGGCCGCGGGCGATGCCCTTACGGGCGTACTCGGACTTGTCCCGGACCAGTTGTTCCGGGCTGGCATAGCCGAAGGGCATGGTCATGTCAGCCTCCCGGGTTCGTCATGCGGTCGGCGACGACGGCCTCGACGACAGCGCCCACCTCGTCGTCGGGGAAGCGGCGGAAGCCGTCTGCGGTCACCGAGGCGACCACCGGGTAGAGCCGGCGGATGAGGTCGGGGCCGCCGGTCGCGGAGTCGTCGTCGGCGGCGTCGTAGAGCGCCTCGATGCACACCCGCACGGCCGCCTGCGGGGTCAGGTCGGCCCGGACGAGTTTCTTGAGCGCACCGCGGGCGAAGACCGAGCCGGAACCGATTGCCTGGAAGGAACTGTCCTCGGCCCTGGAACCGGTGATGTCGTAGGAGAAGATCCGTCCCCTGCCGGCGTCGAGGTCGTAGCCGGCATACAGCGGGACGACCGCGAGCCCCTGCAGAGCCATGCCGAGATTATTTTTGATCATGAACGACAGGCGGTTGGCCTTGGCATCCAGGCTGAGAGTGGAACCCTCGATCTTCTCGTAGTGCTCGAGCTCGACCTGGTACAGGCGGATGAGGTCCGCGCCGATCCCGGCCGTGCCCGCGTACCCGACGCAGGAGTACTCGTCGGCGTGGAACACCTTCTCGACGTCGCGTTGTGCGATCACGTTCCCCATGGTCGCGCGGCGGTCACCGGCCATGATCACGCCGCCGGGAAACGCCACCGCCACGATCGTCGTGCCGTGGGTCACCTCGGTGACTGCGACCGGCAGCCGCTCGCGTGCGCCCGGTAGCAGATTGGGTGCAGCCGTGGCCAGGAACTCGGTGAACGACGACGTTCCCGGTGTCATGAACACAGACGGTAGACGCCCCGCGGCTCCCGCTGGATCAGCCACAAATCCCCCTTCAGATAGTCGATTGTTCGGGCCAGCACGAGGCTGTCTGGGGCCTCCGGGCGCGCGCGAAGAACCATGATCGCATATGCCTTCGGCCTACCTGCTGGTCGTCGGTGAGGTTACCGATCATTCAAGAAGAGCTGCCTACTCCCCCCCTTTTTGTACGTAGCCCTTCACGAACTCCTCGGCGTTCTCCTCGAGTACGTCGTCGATCTCGTCGAGCAGGGAATCGACGTCCTCGGACAGCTTCTCGTGCCGTTCCTTGAGGTCGCTGGCGCTGGACTCCTCGACCTCGACCTCGACCTCGTCGGTCTGGTCCGTCCGACGTCCCGAGCGCTGCTGACCCCCGCCAGTGTCCTTGGTAGCCATGAGACCCTCCTTCGATCGTGATGGAGCGACACTATCCCCGGGCTCCGACATCCTGAACCGTTTACCGCCGCCGCCGACCGCACCATGGCGGTGGCGGTAAGCGGTGGCGAGAGTGCGGGGCCGCGTGAGAGCCCCACTTCATCACGATCCGGGCCGCCCGTCGCGACGTCCGCCCACGGCGCAACACGCCCATGGTCACCGCCCGCGCCCCCGCACCAGCGCAATCCCCCCGGCCGAGGGTTGCGGCGAGCGGTGTCCGCCGCGGGGCGTGGGGGGTGACGCGATTGAAGATCCGCCGGACCGGCCCTCGGACCGGCCCTAGAAGGCCCTAGCCCTTGGCGAGCGCGTCCACGAGGTCCAAGGCGGTCGGGCAGCGTGCCAGCAGCTCACCGACATGCGCCCGGGTTCCCCGCAGTGGCTCCAAGGTGGGTACCCGCTGCAGGGAGTCACGCCCGACATCGAAGATGACCGAGTCCCACGACGCGGCGGCGACCTGCTGGGGGTACAGCGCCAGGCACCGGCCGCGGAAGAACGCCCGGGTGTCGTGCGGGGGCTCGGTCATGGCGCGGACGATCTCGGCCTCGTCGAGCAGCAGGTCGACCCGCCCGCGGGCCGCCAAGCGGTTGTAGAGGCCCTTGTCGGGCCGTACGTCGGAGTACTGCAGGTCGACCAGCTGGAGACGGGGAGCGTCCCAACCGATGCCGTCACGGGCTCGGTAGCCCTCCAGGATGGCGAGCTTGGCGACCCAGTCCAGCTCCCGGGAGCAGTTCATCGGGTCATCCTCAAGGCGCACCAGGACCGACTCCCAGCGCGTCAGCACATCCGCGGTCTGGGCGTCCAGATCGGTGCCGAAGCGGTCCTCGACGTACTTGCGGGCCTGCTCCAGATACTCCATCTGCAGCTGGACGGCGGTCATCTTCCGGCCGTCCCCGAGCGTCAGCAGGTGGCGCAGGGACGGGTCGTGGGAGACCGCACGCAGGCCGGTCACGGGATTGTCGACGGTCAGGTCGACGTCGAGCCAGGAGTCCTCGATCATCGCGAGGACGAGAGAGGTGGTCCCGATCTTGAGATAGGTCGAGATCTCGCTCATGTTCGCGTCGCCGATGATCACGTGGAGGCGGCGGTACTTCTCCGGATCCGCGTGCGGCTCGTCCCGGGTGTTGATGATCGGGCGCTTGAGGGTTGTCTCCAACCCGACCTCGACCTCGAAGAAGTCGGCCCGCTGGCTGAGCTGGAAACCGGCCTGGCGGCCGTCCACCCCGATGCCGACCCGCCCGGCGCCGCACACGACCTGTCTGGAGACGAAGAACGGGATGAGATGGCGGACGATGTTGCCGAACGGCGTGGAGCGGGCCATGAGGTAGTTCTCGTGGCAGCCGTAGGAGACACCCTTGTTGTCCGTGTTGTTCTTGTACAGGTGTACGGGCATCGTGCCCGGCACCGACAGCGCCCGTCGTGCCGCCTCGGCCATCACCCGTTCGCCGGCCTTGTCCCACAGCACCGCGTCGCGAGGGTTGGTCACCTCGGGCGTGGAGTACTCGGGGTGGGCGTGGTCGACGTAGAGGCGCGCACCGTTGGTGAGGATGACGTTGGCAAGCCCCAGGTCGTCCTCGTTGGCAGGTGCTGATGGATCGGCCACGGGTTCGCGAGGAAGCTCGAAGCCACGCGCGTCGCGCAGCGGTGACTCCTCTTCGAAGTCCCACCGAGCCCGGCTGCCGCCGGTTGCCTGTCGGTTGGCGTAGGAGTTGACCACCAACGACGAGGCAAGCATCTGGTTGGTGGTTGGCTGACCGGGCACCGACACGCCGTACTCGGTCTCGGCTCCCATGATCCGGCGAACGCTCACACCCTCAGCGTAGGTGCTTTGAGCCCACGCCGAGACCTGGACCCGATGGGTGACGCCCCACGACAGCCCGGCGGATCCTGCGAAAGCAGGCCGAGTAGTGCGCTTCCAACACCCTACGAACTGCCAACTGCGCTGGTCCGGGGCCTAGGGCCGGCCCGATGGATCTTTGATCGCCCGGATCGATGCCCAGCAGCATCAAGGCCCGGCAGCGGAGATCCCGGGACCCGCAGTGGCGATCGGGGGGAGCGCGGGAACGCCGACGGCGGGGAGGGCGCAGGGACATCCCCCGCCCTCCCCGCCGTCGGCGCACAGTCCGGGCGCGCCGACGCCCGGACTTCCACGGCAAAGATCGATTACAGGTACTGGCCCGTGTTGGCGATCGTGTCGATTGATCGGCCCGCCTCGGTGCCCTTGGTGCCGGTGATGAGCGTGCGGATGTAGACGATCCGCTCGCCCTTCTTGCCCGAGATGCGTGCCCAGTCGTCCGGGTTGGTCGTGTTGGGCAGGTCCTCGTTCTCCTTGAACTCGTCGATGCAGGCGTTGAGCAGGTGCTGCATGCGCAGTCCCTTGACGCCTCCCTCGATGAGTTGCTTGACCGCCATCTTCTTGGCCCGGGCGACGATATTCTCGATCATCGCGCCGGAGTTGAAGTCCTTGAAGTACAGGACTTCCTTGTCGCCGTTGGCGTAGGTGACCTCGAGGAAGCGGTTCTCCTCCGTCTCGGCGTACATCCGCTCGACAACCCGCTGGATCATGCCCTGACAGGTCGCCTCCCGGCTGCTGCCGTGTTCAGCGAGATCCTCCGGATGCAAGGGGAGGTCCGGCGTCACGTACTTGGCGAAGATGTCCTTGGCCGCTTCGGCGTCGGGACGTTCAACCTTGATCTTCACGTCCAGTCGTCCCGGCCGCAGGATCGCCGGGTCGATCATGTCCTCGCGGTTGGACGCGCCGATCACGATCACGTTTTCCAGCTGTTCGACGCCGTCGATCTCGCTGAGCAGCTGTGGGACGATCGTGTTCTCGACATCTGAGGACACCCCGGACCCGCGGGTCCGGAAGATCGAGTCCATCTCGTCGAAGAACACGATCACAGGCATGCCCTCGGACGCCTTCTCACGCGCCCGCTGGAACACCAACCGGATCTGCCGTTCGGTCTCGCCGACGTACTTGTTCAGCAGCTCCGGACCCTTGATGTTCAGGAAGAAGGCCCGTCCGCTGCCCTGGCCGGTCAGGGCCTCGACCTTCTTCGCGAGCGAGTTGGCCACCGCCTTGGCGATGAGTGTCTTGCCGCACCCGGGCGGGCCGTAGAGCAGGACACCCTTCGGCGGCTTCAACTTGTGTTCGAGGAAGAGGTCCTTGTAGAGGAACGGCAGTTCGACGGCATCGCGGATCGACTCGATCTGACCCTTGAGGCCACCGATCTGTTCGTAGCCGATATCCGGGACCTCTTCGAGCACCAACTCCTCTACCTCGGACTTGGGGATGCGCTCGAAGGCGTACCCGGACCGGGTCTCGACCAGCAGTGAGTCACCGGCCCGCAGTCGCCCGTCCAGCAGGGGCTGGGCGAGCATGACCACGCGCTCCTCGTCGGTGTGGCCGATGACCAGGGCTCGGTCGCCGCTTTCCAGGATCTCCTTGAGCAGGACGATGTCACCGTGGCGTTCGAACGCACGTGCGTCGACGACGTTGAGCGCCTCGTTGAGCATGACCTCCTGCCCGGGACTCAGATCGACGACACTGACGTTCGGCGACACCGTGACCCGCAGCTTGCGGCCCTGGGTGAACACGTCGACGGTGCTGTCGTCGTACGACCCGATGAAGATCCCATAGCCGCTGGGCGGCTGGGCGAGTCGGTCAACCTCCTCCTTCAGCGCGATGATCTGATCGCGAGCTTCGCGTAGCGTGGCCACGAGCTTGTCGTTCTGCCCGCTGACACCGGCGAGATCCGCCTGTGTCTCAGCCAATCGTTCCTCGAGGGCACGGACCTGCCGCGGGGATTCGTTGAGTCTCCGTCGCAGCATGGCCACCTCCTCCTCGAGGAAGGCGACCTGAGTTGTGAGCTCGTGCACTTCCTTCTCGTATGCCGACGCTCGTGAATCTCCATCACCTGGACGACCCGAGCTCCCACCGGAGCCAGAGCCCGAACGGGGACCGGACACCGCGCCTCCACCTCCCCCGTGCTGACCGGGACGCACCCAACACTACCGTTGTGACCGCCGCTGGCACGCCTGTCTGACGACTACGAGCCTGCTTTGCCGTAAACAGCGAGTTACGGTGCCATGGTGACAGAAGATCGGAGCTCTGTGGCAACGCCCACGAATCTCACCGAAGCAGCGATGGCGTCGACGTTGCGGGTACGCATCGACCAGGACGCCTGTACCGGGGACGGGCTCTGTGTTCAGCTTGCCCCGGCCGTCTTCGAGTTCGATGTTGACGGTCTGGCCTACGTGAAGGGGCCGGACGGGCAACTGCGCACAAAGACCGGCGAATCGGTGCCGGTGCCGCTGCCGCTCGTTGACGACGTCATCGCGGCCGCGGACGACTGCCCGGGCACCTGCATCTACGTGCAGCGCCCCGATGGCACCCTTGAGGCCGGACCGGGCGTCTGAGGTCTGCTGCGGCTCGTGCGTCCCGTGTCAGGAATCCGACAGCATGACATCGACGGACGCGACATCGACGGACGCGACATCGACGGAATCGGGCGGCGGGGACGCCTGCTCGCCCGGTTCGGGCCGGGCACCCTTGGCGGGCCGGCGCCGCCGCGGTGGCGGGGTGACCCCGTCCGCGAGCCGCCGGGCCGTCACCAGGAAACCGGTGTGACCGACCATCCGATGATCCGGGCGTACGGCCAGGCCGTCCACATGCCAGGTGCGCATCATCGACTCCCACGCGGCCGGTTCGGCGAACGTCCCGTACTCGCGCAGCGCCTCGACCACCCGCCCGAGCTGGGTGGTGGTGGCCACGTAGGCGCAGACGACCCCGCCGGGCACCAGCGCGGCGCTCACCGCGTCCAGCACGTCCCACGGGGCCAGCATGTCCAGCACCACCCGGTCCATGTCCCGTTCGGCCGCCTCGGCCAGGTCGCCCACCCGCAGTGTGTGGGCGGGATGCGGCCCGCCGAAGAAGGTCTCGATGTTCTTCTGGGCGATCGCGGCGAAATCGGGCCGCCGTTCGTAGGAGACGAGGTGTCCGGTGTCGCCGACAGCCCGCAGCAACGAGCATGACAGTGCTCCCGAACCCACGCCGGCCTCCAGCACCCGCGCGCCGGGAAAGAGGTCGGCATAGGCCACGATCTGCGCGGCGTCCTTGGGATAGACCACGGCCGCGCCGCGTGGCATCGACAGGACGAAGTCGCTCAGCAACGGGCGCAGCGCCAGATACGGCGTTCCACCCGTGCTTGTCACGACCACGCCCTCCTCGCGGCCGATCAGGTCGTCGTGCCCGATCGCACCGGCGTGGGTGTGGAACTGGCGGCCCGGCTCCAGCAGGACGGTGTGGCGTCGCCCCTTGGGGTCGGTCAGCTGGACACGATCGCCCTTGGTGAATTCGCCGCGACGGTGTGCCGCGCCGGTCGGCGGCAGGTTCACTTTCCGGCCGCCGATCTGGCTGCGCTCGCCGGGTCGATGCGGGCGACCAGGTCGACCATGGCGAGGACACCGACGGGGCGTCCGTCCTGCGTCACCAGGTACTCGGACGCGGGTGTGCTGCGCACGGCTGCCAACAGATCTTCGCCTTCCAGTTCGGCGGCCAGCACCATGCCGGGTTCGAGCGTACGGCTGACCTCGTCCACGGTCATCCACGGCCGGCGGTGTTCGGGTAGGGCGTCCACGGCAGAGCCGTTCATGACCTTCACGGGTGTCCCGGCGGAGTCGACGACGGCCACCGCGCTGGCCCCGAGCTCGCGCGCCTGCGCCAGCGCCGCCGCGAGCGGTACGGCAGCCTCCACCGGTAGCGTGCGGCGCGCGAGCCGGCCGGCGGACACCCCTGGCAGGCGCATCCGGAGCTGTGCCTGGCGCAACAGTTGATATGCCCCGATACCGATGAACGCGCTGATGCCGAGCAGGTAGACACCGCCGAAGTCACTACCAGGAGCGACCAGGCTCCACAGCGCCAGCAGGCCTGCGACCACGAAACCGCCGTAGGCGCCGACCTGGATGCCCCGGAGCTTGTTCTTGGTGACGCCCCAGACCGCGGCCACGACCAGCCGGCCTCCGTCCAGGGGCAGCCCGGGCGCGAGATTCAACACGCAGAACGCAACGTTGGTCACGGTGAGGTCGAGGATCACGACACCGGGCTGCGTGCCGCTGTCCACCACCGTCAGCACGGCGAAGCCCACGGCCGCGAGCAGACCGTTCATGGCCGGGCCCGCGCCTGCCACCAGGAATTCGCGCACGGGTGTCTGCGGTTCGGGTGAGATCTCGGTGAACCCGGCGAATCCGTGCACGGTCACCGCCCGTACCCCGAGGCCGAACCCGAGCGCGACGAGGCAATGGCCAAGCTCGTGGACGACCAGGGATGCCACGAATCCGGCCGCGGTGATGGCGGCCAACAGGTACAGGCGATCGTCGGCGACATCGGGCAGGCGGTCGCGATTGGGGCCGATCAACAGCCAGCAGATGATGACGGCGAACACGAGCGCCAGCGGAGACAGGTACACCGGCACGCCGCGGACCCGCCCGATCAGCAAGCCGGGCGCGCGACGAGGCTGCTCACCGCCGCTGCCCGCAACGGGAGGGCGCTCACGGTGGACCTGGTCAGGCTGATCGGCCATGTCTGCGATGCTACGGCTTCCCCCGGATAGCGGCTCCGGCGATCGCGCTCGATCGGGTTGGCGTCGGGTGGGGGCTCCGCCGCGATCCGGGGACCCCGAGCTCCAAGGCTGTGGCCGGATTGTCGGAGCGGCCGCCTATGGTCCCAAGCCATGAAGCCATCCGTGGTAGGTGCCGACACATCCGCTGGGCAGGCCGCGTCCGATGGGCAGGCTCCGTCTCCGGCGGGCGAGATTCGCATCGTCGGCTCGCTTTCGCCGTCGCGGGCGGGCGACTTCATGAGCTGTCCGCTGCGCTACCGGTTCCGGGTGGTGGACCGGCTGCCCGAACCGCCGAGTTCAGCCATGGTGCGCGGAACGGTCGTCCACTCGGTGCTGGAACGGCTGTTCGACCATCCGCCTCCCGAGCGCACGCCGGCCGCTGCCGAAGCGCTGCTGGAGCCGGCCTGGCGCGATCTGCTCGCCCGGGAACCGGAACTCGGCGGGTTGTTCGCGGACGACACCGAGCGGGCGGCATGGATGGATTCGGCCCGGGTGCTGCTCGCCGGGTACTTCAGCCTGGAGGATCCGGCGCGTCTCGCACCGGCCGCCCGGGAGCTCTACGTCGAGCACGTGCTCGCATCCGGGGTACGCCTTCGCGGGTACATCGACCGTCTCGACGAGGCGAGGACCCCCGACGGCGTGGCGCTGCGGGTCGTCGACTACAAGACCGGGCGCGCTCCGGGACCGGCGTTCGAAGGCTCGGCGCTGTTCCAGATGAAGTTCTACGCCTACCTGGTCTGGCGGATCCGCGGCGTGGTCCCTCGTGAACTGCGGCTCTACTACCTCGGGGATCGCAGCTGGCTACGGGTCGTACCCGATGAGGCGGATCTGCGGGCGACCGAACGGAAGATCGACGCGCTGTGGTCCGCGATCAACCGGGCCCGTCGCACGGGTGACTGGCGGCCGACCCCGAGCAAGCTGTGCGACTGGTGTGACCACAAGGCACGGTGCCCCGCATTCGGTGGCACGCCGCCGCCGCTGCCCGCACCCGATGGCACGGCCGGCGTGGGGGCTGATGAGCCCGCGCCGCCGGTATGTGAGGCAGCTGGATGACAGCCGGGTGACAACGGTGTGTCGGTGTGGGTTGACTCGGTTTAACG
>NZ_CAUVXP010000101.1:0-21995 GCF_963555955.1 Protofrankia sp. Cas3 | reverse complement strand
CGTAGGCGTTGGCCATGTCCAGCGGCGGGACGGCCTTGGAGCCGATGGTCAGGTCACCCCAGGCTTTGGCGAGGTAGGAGGCGGGGACGCCGAGCCGGTTCGCCATGTCGATGACGGCGGGTAGGCCGACTTTCTCCTCCAGCTGGATGTAGTAGGTGTTCACCGACTTCCAGGTGGCTTCGGGCATGGCGTAGACGCCGCTTTCGTCCGGCTCGGCATTGGCGTAGCCGGTGGAGCAGCTACTGCCGTCGTGCCGGTCGATGGCGTAGCGCTTGGAAATGTAACAGGCCGGTGAGTAGAATTGGGTGTTCAGCCCGTAGCCTGCCTCGAGCGCGGCGGCGAGGGTGATGGTCTTGAACGTCGAGCCTGGTTGGAAGACTGCCGTGGTCGGCAACGGTTCCTTGGTCTGGTTGGCGGCGGAGTTCGAGCCGAAGACACGGTTCACCGCCATCGCCAGGATGTTGCCGGTGCCCGGTTCGATCACCACCTCGGTCGCCGACACCGGGTTGCTCGGCGCTATGACGGCGTTGACCGTGTCCTGGGCCGCAGCCTGGACCTTGGGCTGTAGCGTCGTCCTGATCACCAGGCCGCCTTCGTGGACCTGCCGGGCGCGCTCGGCCTCGGTCGTGCCCAGCGCCGGGTCGGCGAGCAGCTGGGCACGGACGAAGTCGCAGAAGAAGGGCGCGCTTGACGTCTCGCACGAGTCCTGTGCTGCCGCTGCGGCGGCCCGGATGACCGTGACCGGGGTGGCCTCCGCCGTGTCCGCGACGGCCGGGGTGATGTAGCCGAGCTCCGCCATCCGGTCCAGGACGACGTCGCGGCGGACCCTGGCGGCGTCGGGATGGTTCACCGGGTCGTACAGGGAGGGGCTCTGCACGAGCCCGGCCAGCAGCGCCGCCTGGGGCAGCGTCAGGTCTGCGATCCCGACATGGAAGTAGTTCTGGGCGGCGGTACCGACACCGTAGTTCCCGTTACCGAAGTAGGCGATGTTGAGGTAGCGGCCGAGGATCTCGTCCTTGGTGAGGGTGTTCTCCAGCGCGACGGCATACCGGGCTTCCTGGATCTTGCGCTGGAGCGACGTCCCGGCCGCGTCCTCACGCTGCTGCTTGGTACGCGCGTTCTGCAGCAGCACGTTCTTGACGTACTGCTGGGTCAGCGTCGAGGCGCCCTGCTGGACGTCGCCCGCCTCACTGTTGCGCAGCGCCGCCCGGGCGACCCCCTTCACGTCCACCCCGCCATGGGTGTAGAAACGCGAATCCTCGATGGCGACGATGGCCTCCCGCATGACCCTCGGGATGGCCTTGCCGTCAACCACGGTGCGGTTCTCCTCGCCGCGCAGCGTCGCGATGAGACTGCCGTCAGCGGCGAGGATGGTGGAGCTCTGAGGAAGCGGCGGCGTGGCGAGCTCGGCGGGCAGAGCCAGGTAATGGTCGGCCGATGCCTTGGCGAACAGGCCGACCGCGCTGATCATAGGTAGGAACAGCAGCGCCAAGCCGAGCCCTGCGGTGGTGACGACCAGCCCGATGCGGGTGAGCCGGCCACCCCGACGCCGACGACCGCCGTTGTCATCGTCGCCACCGCCACCGCCACCGCCACCGTGAACGTCACTGACGCCGTCGTCGTTGACACCGGTCACCCTGTCGCCATGACCACCTGTGGGGGTGGTCCGCAACGCGGAGTCTCTCTGCACGGCCGTGACGTCACCTTCCATGATCACATGAGCTGTGGTCCACGAGGAGATTCTGACTGACCCCCGTGGCAGGCCGGAACCCGGCGCGCTCGCCGTCCCCTGGATGGGGCTATGTTGTGCGCCGCGCCGCCGGGTTGTGCGCGGTGCGGCTGGCCGGGTGTGCCCGGTCGCGTCGATGAGTTCCCCGATTGTCCGAAGGCATGCGTCGGAGTATGAGCCAGGGCACACTATGCTCTGATCCGGACCTGAAAAGTCCTGAATATCCCGACCGTGCCTTTCGTGGTCCCTACAGTGGTCCCGTGGCTACGGGACGGCGCCGGTGAGCGCGCAGCCAGCTGCGGGCGATCGGCCCGAGCCTGCTGGCCGCGAAGTCAACATGCTGTGTCCGACCTGTGATGGCGTCGGGCGGGTGGGCCTGCTTCAGGCGGCGCGGCTGGATGGCGAACCATGCCAGATCAGGTCCACGACGTCCTGCCCGGACTGTGCGACCGAAGGGCACCGCCCGCTCGTGCCCCCGATGTGAATCTGATCCCGGTCGACACGCACGGTCACCGGGTGATCCTTAGGAGGCGGCGCGCCTTCTGCTGAGTCGCATCACCTGCGTCACCTGAGGGATCCGGATGATCCGCCGGTCCGGTCGCCTCGATCATTGATGGCGCCGGACGAGGATCGACCCAAAACGGGCTTTCAGCTCGGCGGGACGAAGGGGCCGGGTGCGGGTTGCTCAACCGGCTGGGTCGGCTGCATCCGCTGGGTCGGGTGGGGGGAGACCGGATGCTGGAATGCCGGATTCGGGTAGGGCGACGGCTGCCATCCCGGCTGCCATCCCGGCGGGCCGCCGGTGAGCCGCCGATGTGCACGTGCGGTGCGTTCGGCGAGGACCGCGGACAGGTAGGCCCAACCGGGTGTACCCGGCGGCGGTGGTGGCGTGACGACGGCAAGCACGGAAGCCACGAGCTGGCTGCCGATTCGCTCGCGAGCCTCGGGCGAGAGCTCCTGGACCCGGCCGAGGAACTGACGGACGGAGAGCGCCAGGGCGTCCCCGAGCACGGACAGGTCCAGGCTGGACGCCCAGTAGGCGAGCTGCGGAGGCATCATCACCGGCGCGGCGTTACCGCGTGGGATCCGCTCCTGTAGGACGACCGTGCCGGCGAGGAGGTCGCCCAGCCGCTTGGATCTCTCCGAGATCAGCATGCTGACCACGGCGGGAATCCCCAGCAGGGCACCGGGCCTTTCGACCACGGCACCGAGCAGGCCGCGGACGAAGGCATGGCGGAACCGGATCGGTCCGCCGTCGTCGCGCACCACGCGCAGCCCCATGGCCACCTTGCCGATGGTGCGTCCATGCCAGACGGTCTCGGCCGTCACCGGGTAGCCGACCAGTACCGTGACCACGATGAGCAGATAGACGGTGGCGGCGAGCGCGTCGTTGTCCGGACCCACGATCATGAACGCGGCGAAGGTCATGATGAGGAGCGCGACGACCTGAAGGCTGAGGTCGACAGTGGCGGCGATGAGCCGCGAGCCGAGCCGGGCGACTCGAAGGTCGATCGTGACGGCTTCGCCGGTGACCAACTGGCTCACGCCGCGTCTCCGGTCCGTGTCGTCTCCCGCATGATTCCGGACGATATCTCCCGGGGGGTGCAGGCCCGGGCAGGGGCACCCATTATCCTCAACCTGTCTGTTCCCACCCATCCGATGTCTGCCGGATACTCGCTGTGATCAAGATGTGCAGTCGCAGTCGCAGTCGCAGTCCGGGCGCGGAGCGCGATGGAGAGGTGGGAACCGAATGGATCTTGATGCATATGTCAGCCTGCATCGCGCCGAATGGGCCCGCCTGGAGGACCTCGTCCGGCGGGCCGCGCGGCCCCGCCGGATGTCCGGTGCAGAGCTCGACGAGCTGGTGGACCTCTACCAGAAGGTCGCGACGCACCTGTCGGTGATCCGTAGCCGCTATCCGGACCCGATGCTGGTTGACCGCCTTGCCGGCACGGTGACCCGGGCGCGGTCCGTTGTCGCGGGTGCCCGGGATCCGGGCTGGCATGTCGTCGGCGGGTTCTTCGCCGTGACGTTCCCGGCGGCGGTATACGCCCGTCGCGGCTGGGTGTTCGCCACCTGCGCGGTTTCGCTCGCGGTGGCTCTCGCCCTGGGCCTGTGGGTGGTGAACTCCCCGGCCGCGTACAGCGGGCTGCTTCCCCGGGATGAGGTGGCAGCCCTGTGCCGGACGGATTTCGCCAGGTACTACTCGGAGAATCCCGCCTCTTCGTTCGCGGCACATGTGTGGACGAACAACGCCTGGGTGAGCGCCTCGGCCATCGCGCTGGGTGCCCTGGCTGGCATCCCGACGCTGACGGTGCTGTTGGTCAACGCCGGCAACCTCGGGCTTGTCGGCGGCTACATGACCAGCTGCGGCGAGGCGTCCCAGTTCTTCACGCTGATCCTGCCGCACGGGTTGTTGGAGCTGACCGTGGTGTTCACCGCGGGCGCGGTCGGCCTACGCCTGGGTTGGTCCATCATCGATCCGGGCCCGCGCCGCCGGGTCGAGGCGCTGGCGGCTGAGGGCCGGGCGGCTGTCGTGATCTCACTCGGCCTGGCCGTCGCCCTGGCGGTCAGCGGTCTGATCGAGGCGTTCGTGACACCGTCAGCCCTGCCCGCCGGGGTCCGGATCGCCATCGGCGCCCTCGCCCTGGCGGTGTTCGTCGGATATGTCTGGGTCTACGGCCGTCGTGCCGTGGCCGCGGGGGAGACCGGCGACCTGGAAGAGGATCTTTCTGCCGATCTCGCGCCGACCGTCTGACCGGGCACCGGCGCCACGTCGGGCCCGGTTCGGGCGAGCCTCTACAGGCTGTCGGGCTACAGGCTGCCGGCGGATTTCAGCGTCAGGTAGATGTCGGTGACGGCGGCCGCGTAGGTCGTGGGTGGGGCATCCACGACCTGCACACTGTGCTGGCGGAGCAGAGCGGTGAGCTGGCGTCGCCGAAGCAGCGCCTGTTCGGCAGCGGCGGCGGAATACAGCGCGCGGACGTCGCCGCGGCCGGCCGCGAGCTCAGCCACGCGCGGGTCGCTCACCGCCGCGACGACGACGGTGTGCCGAGCGGTCAGTGCCGGCAGTGCCGGCAACAGACCTTCCTCGATCACCGCGGGAGCAAGTTCGGTGAACAGCACCACCAGGGACCGCCGGCTGGCGGTACGCATGACCGTGGAGACGATCGCCCGGTGGTCGGCCTCGGTCAGCACCGGTTCCACCAGCGCCAGCGCGGCACTCATCCTGACCAGCAGATTCGGGCCGCCTGCCGAGGGCAGCGTGACGCGGGCGACCGCGTCATGGGCGATCAGGCTGACCCGGTCACCGGCCCGGGCGGCCACCGCGGCCAGTAGCAGGGCGGCGTCCATCGCGTGGTCCAGGCGTGGAGCGTCGCCGATCCGACCGGCGCTGGTCCGCCCGGTGTCCAGGACGCAGATGACCCGGCGGTCACGTTCCGGCCGGAACGACTTGACCGCGACCGTGCCGCGCCGTGCGCTGGCCCGCCAGTCGATCATTCGAACGTCGTCGCCCGGAACATAGTCGCGCAGGCTGTCGAACTCCGAGCCCTGTCCGCCCCCGCGCAGTGTGACGTTACCTTCGATCTCGTGCAGGCGGGCGAACGCGGCGGGAATGTGGCGGCGGGAGGTGAACGCCGGTAACACCCGCAGCCGCCAGGGCGCGACGTGCCGGCCCTGCCGGCCGGCGAGGCCGAGGGGTCCCAGCGAGCGGACCGTTATCCGGTACGGATGCCGGTCACCCCGGCGGGTGGGCCGCAGCACCATGTCACCGAAGCGCCGTTGTCCAGCTGGGACGGTCACCGGCCAGACGCGTGGTGTGGCGCCCGACGACGGCGGCCAGGCGTCCCGGATGTGGGCGCGAACCGTCCGGCGTCCGGTGTTCGTCACCGCCAGAACGAGCGGCACCGCTTCACCGAGCCGTGCCGCGTTCGGCCCGGACCGGGCGAACACCAGCGTGCGCACGCCGCCGGCGAGCGCGAGATCCACGACGATTGCGACGATCAGCACGCCGTTGGCCAGCAGCAGCGTCCAGCCTGGGGCCGGGGAGAACAAAATGATCAGTGCGCTCGCGAATGCGAGCGCCGCGGCCCGTCCGGTGATGGCCACCCGTGAGCTCTTTTACCGCGGTACGGGCACGGTGGCCAGCACCTGGTTGAGGACGGTGTCGGCGGTCACGCCTTCGAGCTCGGCCTCGGGACGCAACGTGAGCCGGTGCCGCAGGGTCGGTCGCGCGAGCGCCTTGACGTCGTCCGGGGTCGCATACCCGCGGCCGGACAGCCAGGCCCACGCCCGTGTCGTGGCCAGCAGTGCGGTCGCACCGCGCGGGGAAACTCCCAGCGCGACGGCGGGTGCGGTCCGGGTTGTCCGGGCCAGGTCGACGATGTAGGCGAGGACTTCCGGTCGGACCGCGACGGCGCGGACGGCGTCGCGGGCGACCGCCAACTGCGACGGTCCGGCGACCGGCCGGATTCCGGCCGCATCGAGGTTGGCGGGGTCGAAGCCGGACGCGTGGTGGGCGAGCATCCTGATCTCGTCGTCCCGCGGCGGCAGCGGCACGGTGAGTTTCAGCAGGAAGCGGTCGAGCTGCGCTTCGGGCAGCGGGTAGGTGCCTTCGTGCTCGATCGGGTTCTGGGTGGCGATGACCGCGAACGGTACCGGCAGCCGCCGCGGTGCTCCGTCGACGCTGACCTGGTGTTCCTCCATCGCCTCCAGGAGCGCGGCCTGAGTCTTGGGCGGCGTCCTGTTGATTTCGTCGGCAAGCAGCAGGTTGGTGAACACCGGCCCTTCCCGGAAGGTGAACCGGGATGTGCCGATGTCGTGGACGAGCGATCCGGTGACGTCTCCCGGCATCAGATCGGGGGTGAACTGCAGCCGCTTGGTCTCCAGGGACAACGCCGCGGCGAGGGCCCTGACCAGCAGGGTCTTGGCAACCCCCGGGACGCCCTCGAGCAGCGCGTGCCCGCGGCAGAGCAGCGCAACGACAAGGCCGCTGACCGCGGCATCCTGGCCGATGACAGCCTTGCCCACCTCCTCGCGCAGCGCGATCAGCGCTTGGCGGGCCGCTTCGGGTTCATCCGATGTACCCCGATGAGGGGGGGATTCGGCCGCCGGCGGGCCGGGATACAGGTGCGGTTCGGTCGACATGGCTGACCCGGTGGCCGTCTCTCTCTGTGAAGGTGTAGTTACCACAACATCGCTGTCGCTGGGTGTTCCCGGGGCGTTCATCCCGCCGCCACGTCCTGGTCGAGCGCGTCGAGCTGCTCCGCCAGCCCCAACAGCGCATGATCGTCGACTGATGCGCCCTTTGTCTGGAACATGCCGGCTGCCGCGGTGGTGTGGTGACTCATCCCGGAACCGTACAGGAGTGATGCGATCTCGACCGGTGACCGCCCGGTTCGATCGGAGACCGAGGTCACGAGCGCGTTCGGGTCCGGTTCGGGATGCGTGGCCGCGGGGTTCCGCGAGGTTGGTGGGCCGGCCCGGGTCGCCAGCCCGAGTCGTTCGGCCAGGCGCGCCCGCAGTCCCGCCCGCAGCGCCGCTGCGACCAGTTCCCGTGCCTTCCCCGCCGCGTAGAGCCGTCCCCGCCCCTCGACGGTCTCGGCCGCCCGCACCACGACCGGCAGCGGTTCGGCCACCGGCGGCCCGAGCCTGCGTCCGCGCCACAGGGCGAGGACGACCAGCGCGACGGCGAGCTGGAGACAGCCGAGCACGACCCGGTCGGGAAGCAGGTCGACCAGACTGCTGCGGGCGGCGATGGAGCCCGGCCCGCCCGGTTGCGGGAGCACCCAGGTCACCGCCGCATGCCGGTTGAGAAGCCCGATCGCGAGTGCCGCGTTGCCCTCGTGCGCCAGCTGCCCGTTGGTCATGAACGCGGCGCTACCGGCCACGACGAACCGTCCGGGCCGGCGTCCCGCCGTGGCGCCGGTCGGTTGCGCCAGCACGACCAGGGTCGCGGTCGAATGCACCGGGTAACAGGCCGCCACCCGGCTGGCGCCCGGCTGGGTGACGCGGAAGCCCGAACCGCCGCCAAGAGTGGCGGCCTGTGCCACCTCGGCCTCGGGCAGCCCGCACCCCGGCACAGGTGTCGCGGGCGCAACGCCGCCGGTGTTGGCCAGCGGTAGATCCAACGCCTCGAGGACAGCGGTGACCGGCTCGATGAGCAGCAGGTCGCTGCCCCGGTTGACCATGTTGGCAAGGGCATCAAGGGTCGCCGGGGTGACGCGCTCGGGATATGCCAGCACGATTGTGATGTCACGATCCGCGGCAGTTGCCGCGGCCTCGGTGGGGTTGTCCGTCACCGCGACGCCGACGCCGTGTGCCCCAAGGATCTCAGCCAGTGCTCTGGTCCCACCCGGTGCGGCCGACGTCGGGTCGAGCGGGCGGCCGTTGGGCCTGGCAAGCATGGTGGATGCGGCGGCGTACGCGATGACCAGCAGGACGAGGACGGCGCCGGCCCGGACTCGACGCTGGACCGCCCCGGGGGCAGGTCCGGTACGCAGCGCGGTGGCGGTCACGCCGGCGCCGTGAAGGTGCGAACCGGCTGGCCCACCGGGTGCGGCCGCATACCCATCAGCACCTCATCCGCTTGGACGACGAGCCGGTAGGAGGCCGCGGATGCCTCGGTCCCGCCGTACCAGATCTCGCTGAACACCGTTACCGCCGCGTCCAGAGCGGGCGTTTTCCCGGCGTCGATCCGGGCGATCTCGGCGACGAGCTCGCCCGCGGTGCGTCCCGGCCGGGGTTCCAGCACTCCTGTCTCCTCCAACATCCGCACGATTGCCCGCAGTCGTGACCGCACCGCTTCGGCAAAGGCACCCGCCAGCGCACGGCTGTCGGCCTCGGCTCGCAGCGCGGCGGCGGACAGCGGACTGCCGAGATCAAGATCGACTATCTTCGTTCGCGCGGTCCGTCGTACCGGGCCGAGCCGTAGCCACACGACGCCGGCAACCAGGGCCATCACGATGACGACCGCCGCTATGCCGAGCCCGTGGCCCGACGGCTGGGTGGCGCTGGTCCACAGATCGGTCAGCCGGTCACCGATCCAGCTCAGCACGCGCTCGGTCCATCCCGGCCCGGCATCGTGGTAGATGCCCCTGGAAAGTTCGTGGCGAGCGTCGTCCGCCGCCCCGTCGCGGGTTACCGTCGGCCCGACCATGACGTCTACTGGTATCCCCGGCCGCTCGTCGCACGGTCCCGTGCCGCCTGGGCGAGGGTTACGTCCAGGCCTTCCAACCGGATGCGGCGGTCGATGTACAGCAGCACGATGACCCCCGCCGTGATGGGCGTGGTCACAGCCCGGACCGCGATGTTCATGACGGCGGTGACCAGGAGGCCGAGCGTTGTCAGGGCGCCGCTGTAGGGATCGGTCAGAGAGCCGCCACCAGCGGTGATGATCACGGCCAGGGGGATCAGGAGGATGGCCGTGAGGACCGTGACCATGACGTAGGTGAGCAGTATGATCCCGAAGGTTCGCCACCATGCGCCACGGACCAGCGTCCACGAACGCCGCATGGCCGTCCCGACGCTCCCGCCCTCGAGGATGAATGCGGGCGTTGACATGGCCAGCGCGACCGTGACGAACAGGGCGCCGATGATCAGCCCGATGAGTCCGAGAAGGGTCAGGGCGCCTACTGCGATGGACAGGCCGATCAGGCCTCCCAACCGGGGCTGGATGCGTCGCAGGGCTTCGCCGGCACTCATCTTGCTACCCAGGGTAGCGTCGCTGATCACCGCGCTCAGCATCCCGGCCAGGACGATGGCGAGAACGCCGTAGAGCACAGCGGTGATGATCGTGGCGAAGATCTCCGCGTTGGTGGACGTCCGTTGACTCCAGGCCGTCAGCAGAGTGCTGATGATCTGGACCACGGTGGTCGCGGCGACGGTCAGCCCGATGGTCGCCCCGGGGTTCTGGCGCAGTGCGGAGAAGGCACCATCGAGAATCTCGCCGACCGCGAGCGGCCGTAGCGGGATGATCCCCGGCTTTTCGGCCTGTTGCCATGGTCCGGGCTGTCCCGGTCCCCACTGGCCGGGTCCGCCCGGTTGCTGCTGGTTCCAGCCGGGCGGGGGCTGTGGTTGGCCCCAGCCGGGTGGCGGCTGTGGTTGGCCCCAGCCGGGCGGGGGCGGTGGTTGCTGGTTCCAGCCGGGTGGCGGCTGTGGTTGGCCCCAGCCGGGCGGGGGCGGCGGTTGGCCCTGAGCGGGATCGGGCCCGCCATGCTGCTGCGGCTGCCCCCAGCCGGGTCCGTCGGTCATGTCGGTCTCCCTGAAGTCGTATGTCTCGGAGCCTCTGCCAGCGCGGGGAGAGGCGACTTCCCGCAGATCATTTCGTGAGGCGCTCTTCGCGGCCATTGTCGTCCACAGCCGGGTTGTCCACAGGGACTGCAGCGCCCTCGCCAAGCGGACGCAACGGGCCGACCATCCCATACATGCCCAACACGTATATCGGCGCCGCATTCGAGGTCCTTCTGGATCTTCTCCTGCCGCGTGCCTGCGCCGGCTGTGGCCGTCCGGGCCCGGCGGTCTGCCCGACCTGCGCAGCCTCGGTCGATCGTCCGGCATTCCTCGCCGCTCCGGGACAGATGGCCACACCGGGGCGGCGGGGGCCACCACCGCGATGCTTTGCCGGCGCCGTCTACGACGGACCGTGCCGCCAGCTTCTGCTGGCGTTCAAGGAGAAAGGCCGGCAGGACGCCCGGCGGCCCTTGGCGTTGGCGCTTGCCCGCGCGGTGATGGCGGCCCGCGTCGGGATGGCGCATACCGGCTTGGTGATTCTTGTGCCGGTGCCGTCGACCCGGTCGGCCGTTCGCCGGCGAGGTTTCGACCATGTACGCAGGCTCGGTGACGGCGCCGCGGGGGTGCTGCGCGCGGCCGGGGTGCCGGTACGGGTGGTCGCGATGCTGCGGGCGGCCCGGGCGGTGGCCGATCAGGCCGCTCTATCCGCGGTGGAGCGCGCGAGCAATCTCAGCGGTGCGTTCGGGCTGCGACACGGAGTCCGAATTGTCGACGAACTCCGTCTCGCCAGGGGTTTGCCGGGGCAGGACAGGGTCATTCACTGTTCACCGCCGGCCGCGTTGTTCATTGTCATCGACGATGTTGTGACGACGGGTGCGACCCTGACCGAGGCTGCGCGGGCGCTGCGTGCCGGTGGGGTACCGGTATCAGCCGCCGCCGTAGTCGCCGCGACGTCTGCGCGCCGCCGCGCTCCTCGAGACATCGGCGCGCCGCCGCCCTTCTCGAGATGACCGGCCCCAAGGTGTCCATTTGGCTGCGACCGGGGTACCGCAGGGTTGAAACTGTCGTCACCCGCACCGGCGCCGCGGGAGTGGACAGGCGAAGCGACGGACCAGGGCGCTCGGGGTCCGGCCGGAAGGAACGAGGCAGATAGGCCCTGACATACGGAATTGCATCGGAAGGTCGGATTGGCTCGATCCCGCGGGATCGTTCGGTCATCGCCGCCTCCGGTCGACAGGAAGGTGAAACGAGTGGACATCGTCTTCAAGGGAAGGCACACCGCGGTTCCCGAGAGGTTCCGCAAGCACGCCGAAGCCAAGATCGCGAAGCTGGAGCGGTTCGATCACAAGGCCTTCCGGGTGGATGCTGAGCTCTCCCGCGAACACAATCCGCGGATGGCGGATGTCTGTGATCGTGTTGAGCTGACCGTGTTCTCACGGGGCCCGGTGATCCGAGCCGAGGCTGCCGCCGCGGATCCGTTCGCTGCGTTCGACCTGGCAGCGGCAAAGCTCACGGAACGGCTACGGCGCGCCGCTGAACGACGCAGCTGCCACAACGGCGCGGCGCGTGGGTCGTCGGGCCAGCTCTCGCGGGCCGTGGGCGAGCCGCGGGTCGGTACGGAAGGCTTCGGCGACTCCGCGAGGCGTGCCGACTCCGATCGTGACGGCGATGTCCACGCAGGTGCCGATAGCGACGCAGATTACGGGGATCCGGACTGGTCGCCCATGGTCGTCCGTGAGAAGATCCATCGAGCCACGTCGATGACTCTCGACGATGCCCTGTCGAACATGGAGCTCGTCGGTCATGACTTCTACCTCTTCCGGGACGTCCGCACGGGTCTGCCGAGCGTGGTGTACCGAAGGTGTGGATACGACTACGGAGTGATCCGGCTTGAGTCGGGCGAGCACGACGAGCCCGATGCGGGCACCGCAGGACGAGATCGCCGGACCAGCCGGGGCGAGAGGTATGACGAACCTCGTGGCGCGGTTGCAACGGTGTAAACGTATGCAGGTCTAGTCGACGTGGGACCATCTGCCGTGGACGTCTTCAGTCACGTCCCGGCCACCCCGTGCACCGGCACGGGGTGGCCGAGGCGCAGGCCGTCGCGACGCGAAGGAGGTCACATGACGGGGGATGGGCGCCAACTCGGGGAGGATGGGTCGCCGTCACCGACGGATCCCATACGGGTGCTCGTCGTAGACGACCATGCGCTGTTCCGGCGCGGTCTGCAAATGGTCCTCGAACAGGAGGCCAACATCGAGGTGGTCGGCGAAGCCGCGGATGGTGCGGAAGCCGTCACGATGGCGGTCGACATGGCACCGGACATCGTCCTCATGGATGTCCGGATGCCGCGGCGCGGTGGGATCGACGCGACCAGTGCAATCAAGCAGGCCGTACCCAGTGCGAAGATCGTGATGTTGACCATCAGTGACGAGGAGGCAGACCTCTACGACGCGATCAAGGCGGGCGCGATGGGGTACCTGCTCAAGGAGATTTCGATCGACGAGGTTGCCACCGCGATCCGCGCCGTGCACGGTGGCCAGAGCCTGATCAGCCCTTCGATGGCGTCGAAACTCCTCACCGAGTTTGCATCGATGATCAAAAAGGCGGACGACCGGCCGCAGCTGCCGACACCCCGCCTCACCGATCGCGAGATGGAGGTCCTGCGGCTCGTCGCCAAGGGGCTCAACAACCGTGATATAGCCAAGCAGCTCTTCATCAGCGAAAACACGGTTAAGAACCACATCCGCAACATCCTCGAGAAGCTTCAGCTGCACTCACGCATGGAGGCGGTGGTCTACGCGGTTCGGGAGAAGCTTCTGGAGATCACCTGAGATCACGGCGGACGCCGTGCGACGGCTCTGGTGATCCCCGGATGGGCCCCGTCCCAGTTGGACGTCGTCCGGGCGGGTTCGGCCGATCCCGTGCCGAACCCGGACTTCGCAGACTTCGGGCACCGATGCCGGGCCTCGGGCGTTGTTCTGGTCGGAGTGTGGCGCATGGTGTCGGTCGCTCTTACGGCGGAGCCCCGGCTTCCCGTCACCCGAAGCGAGTCATGATCGTGTCACTTCTGGTCGGCCGGGTAGCCTGTGGAACCGCCGACTCGTGGGATGGCCGGATCGATCAGCACGGAGGGACTGGGGCGTGTCTGATGGATCTTCGATCGTGCGGATCGATGCCCAGAAGGCGGCCTGCCGCGTTGTCGTCGGTCCGGATAGAACACCACTATCCGGACCTCCTCACGCCTTGCAGGCCACCGTCTGGATCATCGCCCGCATCGACCAATATCCATCAGATACGCCCTGGCCTTGGCAACATCCACGAGACACGGCCTAGTCTCGTTGTGTAGGTGACCCCGCCGACCAACCGCCCGAGGAGTTTCGCCCGTGGTACTCGAGAAGATCCTCCGTGCCGGCGAGGGTCGCATTCTGCGCAAGCTCAAGGCGATCACAGATCAGGTGAACCTCCTCGAGGACGACTTCGTCGGGCTCACGGACACCGAGCTTCGCTCGATGACCGACGAGTTCCGTCATCGGCTCGATGCGGGCGAAACCCTCGACGACATCCTCCCCGAGGCCTTTGCGGCGGTGCGTGAAGCGGCCCGACGGACCCTGGGGCAACGGCACTTCGACGTCCAGATCATGGGCGGTGCGGCGCTGCACCTGGGAAACATCGCCGAGATGAAGACGGGTGAGGGCAAGACCCTCGTGTCCACGTTGCCCGCCTATCTCAACGCGCTGTCCCGCAAGGGCGTACACATTATCACGGTCAACGATTACCTGGCCCAGCGGGACGCGGAGAACATGGGCCGGGTACACCGCTTTCTCGGCTTGACGGTCGGCGTCATTCATCCGCAGATGCAGCCGGCCGTCCGTCGCCAGCAGTACGAGGGCGACATCACCTACGGCACCAACAACGAGTTCGGCTTCGACTATCTGCGGGACAACATGTCCTGGAGCGGCGAGGAACTCGTCCAGCGCGGGCACAACTTCGCCGTCGTCGACGAGGTCGACTCGATTCTGATCGACGAGGCCCGAACCCCGCTGATCATCAGCGGTCCGGCGGACAACCCAACCCGTTGGTACACCGAGTTCGCCCGTATCGCTCCGATGCTGGTGAAGGACACCGACTACGAGGTCGAAGAAGGCAAGCGGACGGTCGCCATCACGGAGTCCGGGGTGGCGAAGGTCGAGGACCAGCTTGGTATCGACAACCTCTACGAATCCGTGAACACACCGCTCGTCGGCTACCTCAACAATTCACTGAAGGCGAAGGAACTCTACCGCCGGGACAAGGACTACATCGTCACGGACGGCGAGGTCCTCATCGTCGACGAGTTCACCGGCCGTGTCCTGCACGGGCGTCGTTACAGCGAGGGAATGCACCAGGCGATCGAGGCCAAGGAGAAGGTCGAGATCAAGCAGGAGAACCAGACCCTGGCCACGATCACCTTGCAGAACTACTTCCGGCTGTACGACAAGCTGTCCGGTATGACCGGAACCGCGATGACCGAAGCGGCCGAGTTCCACCAGATCTACACACTCGGCGTCGTGCCGATTCCGACGAACAAGGCGATGGTCCGGGCGGACCAACCCGATGTCGTGTACAAGACCGAGGTCGCCAAGTTCGATGCGGTCGTCGATGACATCGCCGAGCGTAATACGAAGGGGCAGCCGGTTCTTGTCGGCACGACCAGCGTGGCGAAGTCGGAGTACCTGTCCAAGCAGCTGACCAAACGCGGCGTGAAGCATGAAGTGCTCAACGCCAAGCACCACGAGCGGGAAGCATTGATCATCGCTGAGGCCGGATGCAGGGGCGCGGTGACCGTTGCCACCAACATGGCCGGCCGCGGCACCGACATCATGCTTGGTGGCAACCCGGAGTTTCTTGCCCAGGCGGAGCTGCGGGAGCGTGGCCTCAGCCCGATCGAGTCCCCCGAGGACTACGAGGCGGCGTGGCCGGAGGCCCTGGAAAAGGCGCGGGCGTCGGTCGGTGCTGAACATGACGAGGTCGTGGAGCTAGGCGGGCTCTACGTTCTCGGCACCGAGCGTCATGAGTCCCGCCGGATCGACAACCAGCTGCGTGGACGAGCCGGCCGGCAGGGCGACCGCGGTGAGTCCCGGTTCTATCTGTCGCTGGGCGACGACCTCATGCGGCTGTTCAACGCCGCCGCTGTCGAAGGCATCATGGACAGACTCAACATTCCCGAAGACGTGCCGATCGAGTCGAAAATCGTCACCCGCGCGATCCGGTCTGCGCAGACGCAGGTCGAAGGTCAGAACTTTGAGATCCGAAAGAATGTCCTGAAGTACGACGAGGTGATGAACAAGCAGCGCACCGTCATCTATGAGGAGCGTCGCAAGGTTCTCGAAGGCGCGGACCTGCACGAGCAGATCCGTCATTTCGTCGACGACACGGTGGACGGCTATGTCCGGGGCGCGACAGTGGATGGCTATCCCGAGGAGTGGGACCTCGACACTCTCTGGTCCGGTCTTGGTGAGCTGTACCGGGTGGGTGTGGAAATTCCGGCCCCTGACGAACGCGACGGACTGACGACCGAAACGCTGGTCGAGGATCTGCAGGCCGATGCCCACGATGCCTACGATCGGCGCGAGGAAGAACTGGGTTCCGGTCCGGACGGCGAACCGCTCATGCGTGAACTGGAGCGCCGGGTCGTCCTGGCGGTGCTCGACCGAAAGTGGCGCGAGCACCTTTACGAAATGGACTACCTGCAGGAGGGTATCGGCCTGCGGGCAATGGGGCAGCGTGATCCGTTGGTCGAGTACCAGCGGGAAGGCTACGATATGTTCCAGACGATGATGGAGGGCATCAAGGAGGAATCGGTCAGGCTGCTGTTCAACGCCGAGGTCCAGATTCCCTCCACAGACGGCACGGCTGCCCAGAGCGTGAGTCCGCCGGACGGCACAGCGATCGTCCCGGCCGATGGTGAGACGCAGGCAGCGGACGGCGCTGCGCTGGTCGCGGCGGTACGGGCCGCCACGGCGGGTGTCGCCACCGACGGCACCGCCCCGGTTGCCCCGCCTGCGCAGGGCACGCCGCAGACCTCTGGCCGCCCGCCGGTGCCGACTCCGCCGCCGGTATTCGTCAAGGGTCTGGAACCACGTCGACCTGCGGATAATCTCCGCTACACCGCGCCGTCGGTGGACGGCGGATCCACCGAGGTCACCACCGGGACATCCCCCGGTGGGCTCGCTGGAGCAGTAGGCGCCTCGACGGCCACCGCAGGCAGTAGCCGCCCTGCTCGCAACGCACCGTGCCCATGTGGATCCGGGCGCAAGTACAAGCGGTGCCATGGCGACCCGGCGAACCGCAGTACAGCCTGATCCACGCCCCTGTTGCCGGTCGCTCTTATTGTGATCTAGCGGGTTTGTAGCGCCGTGACCTGCCAGCGCCCTCTGCTCGTTTCCATCCGCAAGGCGAGGGCCGATACGCGCTCGCCTCGGGCGATCACCGCGGCAACCTCGGCTATCCCTTCCCGGGGCTCGCATATCCGCACGCAGCGCAAGGTGTAGCGCTGTTTGCGGACGTTGTCCGCGGCCAGCTGTTCGAGGTCTGCCTGGACCTGCGCAGACGTCCACGTGGCAAGGTGCGCGACGGGCCGGATGCCGGTCATGGCCTCCACGATGGCGCGCACGACAACGGTCGCGACGGCACGCGCCGTCGGGGTGGAGCGGTTGGCCGCCTCGACAGGTCCGGACCTGGCTGTGGGCCGCCTTGGCCCGTTGGCGGACCCGTTGCCGGACCCGTGCTGTGTTGGATCATCCATGCGGGTGCCGGGCAGAGCGAGGACAACGGGGGCCGCCGCGCAGTGGGCGGGCGGCGATGCGACCAAGGCCACCGCTTGTGGGTCGTCATCATACGGAGGGTCGGTGGGCGTGATCGGTATCTGATAGAAGCGACGTGCGCGGGTGGAACTTGCACGTGCGGGTGCCACAACGGTCACAGCGCTGTTCTCCAGGTCGGCGGGGCGGGCGGGGTCAAGGCCCGGGGCGGGGCGGCTGGAGCCGCTGACCGGGCAGGATCTTGTCGGGGTCAGGGCCGATCACATGCTCGTTGGCGGCCCACCACCGTGGCCATTCCCGCGCGATCTGCGCGGTGGTCGTGTCTGGCCCGAGAGAACGGGCGGCGATTGCCCAGAGAGTGTCGCCGCGGAGCACGACGACCTCGGCGCTGGCCAGGACGCTGGTACCGGATGGTGGGGATGGCGGCTGTCCGGGGGTACCGATTCCGAGCGGCCCAGGCGCTACCAGGGGATCGCGTGACGGGGCGGCGTGCGGGTCGAGGTCGAGGTCGGGCCAGGGCGTCTGGGCATTGGCCGATATGCCGGGGTCAGGGGCGGAATCGGCGGGCCGGCCAGGGGAGCTGGCTGCCTGTGTGGGTAACGTCGTTGGCGCGGCTTGCGTGGGAGCGAGCCCGGCGGGCCGGACGCTCAGCGGGACGGCGGCGTCTGTATGCGGGGACACACCCGGTGCACCCGATGGTGTCGCGGTTGCGTGCGGGGTGGCGTGTAGGTCCGGGCTGTCGTGCGGGTCCGGGCTGTCGTGCGGTTCAAGGTCCGGCCAGCGAAAATCGGTCGGTGTCGGCGTGGTCACAGCCGTATGCCGGCTACTAGGACCTGGGCTGGCCGGGGCGAGCTGAGGGGCTGGGGCGGCGTCCGCCGGCGCAAGCGTCGTCGGTGTCCCTCGGATGTCGATGTCAGGCCAGCTGGCCGAGGAGGAGGCCACGCCCGTGGTGGTTGCTGCTCCGCTGGTTGCCGTCGGACTCACCGCCAACGCCGGTACGGCGGTTCCGGCGGCGATGGTGACGCCGAGCGCGATCTCAAGAATATGTCGCATAGCGCTTGGGAGAACACGCCGAGCGACGGTTGCGGCCGCTCGTCCGCCGGCACCGGGCAGCATCGCCAGCACGCCGAGGACGAATCCCGCGCACAGCCACAGCAGGCATGCCCAGGCGGCGAGGCCGACGACGGTCGTGAGCGCATGCTCAGGATCTGCGCTGACCCAGTCGGGTACGGCGCTGATGGCATCCGGAAGGTCCGCCCGCCGCGGACCTTCTCTGATCATTAATACTGTCAGTACCGCAGCGGCGGCCGATCCCCCGATGAAGACGGACAGGCGCCGGCCAGCTGACATCGGCGACCTCCAGACTGGCCGGTGGATGATGATGAAACATGTTGTTTGGCTGTGTTTGCTTGTGTAGTCCTCTGTCGAAATGCTGTCAAGCGGATTTGTGTTGTTTGCTCGCTGTTGCTCATGGAGTGTCGGTTGCGACCCTGGATGCGGTGGGTCGTCCGGCAGGTCGGATGATGTGTTGCCGGGCGCTCAAAGTCGATCGGCCTGACCGCTGCGGCCTGACCGCTGCGGCCGGTCCGGCTGCACGGGCCGGTCCGGGAACAAGGAAGGGGGCCGGGTTGCGCTGGGAAGCCCTGTTTGCCGATCTTGAGATGCAGTGGGAGGCCGCCGAAGCGGCTGAACTCGATGCGGAGCTTGTCGACAGAAGCCGCCGTGAAGTCGCCTACCTGCGCCTACTCGACAGACTGCGGCCAGCGGTCGGATCGTCGCTGCGCATCGGGGTGCTGGTAGGTGGGCGGGAGGGGGAAGCCGGTCAGGTCCTGGGCGGCCGGCTTGCCGTGCTCGGGATGGACTGGTTACTTCTACAGGAGTCCGCGGCCCAGGAAGTGCTGGTTCCATTCCGTTCCGTGCTCTGGGTGCGTGGGCTGACCGCGGTATCCGCCCAACCTGGCCATGAAGGTCCGCTGGCCGTGCGGCTCGACCTGCCGTACGCGCTGCGTGGCGTGGTGCGCGATCGTTCGGTCTGCTCGGTTGTGGTGTTGGACGGTACCGCTGTGACGGGCACCATCGACCGGGTCGGAGCGGACTTCGTCGAGGTCGCCGAACATCCCGGCGACGAGTTCCGCCGGGCCCGGTCGGTCCAGGCAGTGCGGACCGTCCCGCTGTCGTCGGTCAGTTTCGTGCGCCGAACCCCCTGATGGGGAGTGCCTGCGTACGAGCCGGACAGCCGGCGCTCGAAAACATGCGTCGGCTGGTCGGCTGGTCGGATGGTCGGCTAGTCGGCGTACCGGTCGTCGGCGGGCGCATCGCCGCGACCGAGCGGATTGGCGACCACGAACGCGCGGGTCTGCTCGTATGCCCGCTGGATGTAAGCCTCCAGCTCGGTGCGCTCCACCCGCCACTGCCCGCGTCCACCGATCTTGATTGCCGGGAGTTCACCCGAGCGGACCAGCGCGTAGGTCTGGCTCGACGAGATGTTGAGAATCTCCGCCACATCGCTGAGCTGAAGGAAGCGCTCGTTCATCGGCCTGTCTCCCTGGCGATGGATGGGTCGTGACCCCTGTGTATCAGACTCTGCGGCCCGGATCGCCTGTGAATGCCTCTACTTGTGGATAACAGCTGCCATTCGCCTGATTGTGCTGGTCGGTTCCAGACCGTCGTCGCAGACCACGTACGCTCGGCGATCAGGGAGTCTCGGACATCCACGACCATCCGGTCTGTGTCGCGGCGCCCGCTGTCCGCCAATCAGCAGCTCCTGGCTGGCCAACGACGCCGCCGTCGTGGGCACCGCCGGACACGAGCCACCTGGAGGTCCGGGTGACCGACCTCACGCCCGCAGCCACACGTACCGAGGGGCCGGCGGCGGTGCCGTCACCGCCGGGGCGCCGGCTGACCCGCCCGCGCTGGCGCGACTCCCGCCTGCTCATCGGCGTCCTGCTGGTGCTGGTGTCCGTTGTGCTGGGCGCACGCCTGTTCGCCACGGCGGACAGGACCCGCGCCTGGGTCGTGGCGAAGGGGGACCTTCCGGCCGGGCATGTCGTGGTGGCTGGTGATCTGGCCACGACCTCGGCGTACCTGAGCCTGGACGCCGCGAAGCGTTACTACCCCGGCGAGCGTGGTCCGGAGATAGTCGGGGCGATGCTTTCCCGTCCGGTTTCAGCCGGGGAACTGGTCAGCGGCGCTGACTTCGTGCGCAGTAACGTCATCCCGACACGGCTGGTGTCGGTGGTCGTGAAGGACGGTCGGGCACCGTCCCTCGCTCCGGGTGATCATGTGGATCTCTTCGCCTACCAGCGTTCCAACACCGTGGCTCCAAGCGCGGCACTGCAGGCTGGCCAGTCTGCGCAGGCAGCTCAATCAGCGGTGGGAAGCAGCGGCACGGAGGTTCTGGTGCTGCACGACGTCGAGTTCATCTCGAGGGAGACTCTCACTGGTGGTGCCCACTCGTTGACGTTGAGAGTTCCGGTCGATCTCGCCATCAATGCTGTGGCAGCCTCGCAAAGTGAGCGGGTCGACCTCGTCAAGCTGGAACGCGGCGCCCGCGGCGATGTGGGCGGGGCTGGTCCAAGCGCTGTGCCGGGATATGCGCAATGAGCCTCCCGATCCTCACCGCGGTCACCAACTCGGTGGTCGAGTCCGGGCTCGTGACCGCCTTCGACCGCCGTGACCTCGGGGTGACGGTCGTCCGGCGATGTGTGGATCTGCCCGACCTGCTCGCTGCCGCCACAACGGGCGCCGCGCGGGCCGCGTTGGTGTCGGCGGACCTACGCCGCTTGGACCGGGAGGCGCTGACGCGTCTGGCGATCGCCGGGGTCGCGGCAATCGGGTTGATTGTGCCGGGCGACGAGGATGGCGAGCGCAGGCTGCGCCAGCTCGGTGTCGCGGCGGTGATCGCAACTGACTCGACCGCAGAGGTGGTCGCGGCCGCCGTGGTGGAGGCGGCCCGGGCGCTTTCCGACCGTGGCCACGCGGCGTTGCCCACGGGCTCCTACAGCGAGCCGATGGCGGGCTTTGCCGCCGTGGCGCCAGTGGTGCCGGTGCCCGATGCCGTCGACCTGCCTGAACTCGGCGCGGGTCGGGTGATCGCGGTCTGGGGTCCCACCGGCGCGCCGGGCCGCACCACGGTGGCGTTGTGTCTGGCGGCCGAACTGGCCGGGATGGGGATGTCGACGGTGCTTGTCGACGCCGATGTCTACGGCGGATCGATCGGCCAGCTGGTGGGGCTGCTGGAGGAGGCCCCCGGGCTTGCCGCCGCCGCCCGGGCGGCGAACCAGGGCACCCTGGACGTGCCCCGCCTCGCGGTGCTGTGCAGGGACCTGGGCGGCGGATTGCGGGTCCTGCCCGGGATCGCCCGGCCGGCGAGATGGCCGGAGCTGCGACCGGCGTCCATCGAGGTGGTGCTGGCACTGGCACGAAGGCTGGCGAGTTTTGTCGTGGTCGACTGTGGGTTCTGTCTTGAGATGGACGAGGAGCTGTCTTTCGACACGGCCGCTCCCCGCCGCAACGGGGCGACCCAGGCGGTACTCGGCGCCGCCGACACCATCCTGGCCGTGGCATCGGCGGAGCCGGTGGGCCTGGTTCGTTTCGTCCGCGGCCTGTCCGATCTGCGCGAGGTCGTTCCCGGGACGGATCCGTGGATCGTGGTGAACCGGCTGCGCGGCTCGGCCGTCGGTGGCGACGCCCGGCGGGAGGTGTCTCGCGCGATGGTGCGCCATGTCGGTTCGGAGCCGGTCGCGCTGGTGCCCCTGGACACGGCTGCGATGGACACCGCCCAGGCCGCCGGCCAGCTGCTGCGTGATGTCGCTCCGCAGTCGCCGGCCCGGCTCGCGATCGGCGAACTCGCCGCGCGGGTGGCCGGCCGCCCGGTACGCGGGCGCCGTCGACGCTCGGCCACGCGTCGCTGAGCGCGTTCACACGAGGTGCCACAGGTCCGGGCGATCGACCCCGGTTGCGTATATCGTATTTTTTCGGAAATGTCCTTTTAATCCTCGCGTCGAACGGTTACTGACCGCGCTTCCGGGGCAGTCTGTCTGGGTGACTGATCGTACGGAAAGAGGGGCGGTTGGCGGGCGGTTCGCTGTTCGCAGCGGCGTGTCGGGGTCGGCGGCGGCGTCGCCGTCGTCGGTATCGGCGTTCTGACCCGACAAGTGGACTGATCGTTGCCGGAAGGTAACAATTGTGTCGAGGGGGTCACGTTTTGCATATTTAAGGGGCAACCAACC
>NZ_CAUVXP010000100.1:0-22000 GCF_963555955.1 Protofrankia sp. Cas3 | reverse complement strand
GTCGACATCCGGGTGGTTGCGGACACGTTCCTTGAACTTCTCCACCCGCTCGGCAGTGCCCGGGTCGGTGCGCAGCTGCTCGGCGAACCGGGTCAGAAAGTCGTCCAGGGCCAGGCGCAGCCGGTGGTTCGGATCCGCGCGGACCTCCCCGGTGAACCGCAGCGCTTCGGCGTAGGCGCGGGCCGCGATCGCCTCATCCACGAAGCGCGGTGACCATGACGGGGCCTGGTCGGTCACTATCTGTAGCATGATTTCCGGGTTGTTGCGCAGCCAGGTCTCCACCTGGACGGCAACCAGGTCGACGAGACGGTGGTGTAGTCCGTTGTCTACAATGCGGTCCAGCGCCGTGCCTGCGGCCGGGGCCCACGGGCGGTCCATGACCCGGGCCAGGATGGTTTTTTCGACCACTTCCACCATCACTTCGTCCCGGATGCCCGCGAGCGCCACGACCAGCCGGGTGGATGCCTCCGCGGTGATCCGTTCGGCATGGCCGGGTCCACCGAGCCAGGTCCCGATCCGCATGGCCACCCCCAGGCCCGCGATTTTGTCGCGGATCACCGGCTCGGCCAGGAAGTTCTCGGCGACGAAGCGTTCGAGGCTTCGCCCCAGGTCGTTCTTGCGGTTCGGGATGATCGCCGTATGCGGGATGGGCAGGCCCAGCGGCCGGCGGAACAGTGCGGTCACGGCGAACCAGTCGGCCAGGGCGCCCACCGCACCCGCTTCCGCGGCGGCCCGGACATAGGCGGCCCACGGTGGCCCGCCGCTGGTCTCCCACCGCCAGAACACGACATAGATGATCACGACGAAGGCCAGCAGGCCGGTCGCGATCATTCGCATCCGCTGCAGCCCACGCCGCAGTTCGGCGTCACCGGCCGCCGTGGGTTCTGATCGTGCAGGCATCATCCTCCGCTCACGGGTTGTCACGCCGCTACTGCCAGGCGCTCTTAACGATGTGAATCTGATGCTCCTGCCACAACACCAGATTCACATCGTTCCCAAAGACCGTACGGCTGCGACGGTCCGAGACCCGGTTGCCGGTCATGCTGGTGACCGAGCCGTCAGTACCCGTGCCGTCAGTCCCCGTGCCGCGCCGAGGGTTCTGGTGGGGTTGTTGGTGGAGCGTGATCGCCGAAGGCGATTGCGTGGTTGTGGATGGCGGCCCGCCATCGAGCCCGGGGTCCCCGTGCCGCGCCGAAGGCGCTGCATGGGGGAGGCGTATGTTCAGCGGCTGACTCCTCGCACCGGCGCGCGGGGTTGTACGGAGGGCACGGACTTGTCAACGAACCTGCGGGCGGCCTCGCTGGACGGGCGTCGGGCTGCCAGCTGGTGGGCTGCACGGATCCCTGCCTGGGTGCTTCCCGCGTTGATCTGCGCGTGGTTCGTCGTGGTCCTGGCCGCGACGGTCGGCAATGGTCCCGCATGCTCAGCCACCGACCCGGACAGCTGCGGGCCGGATCTGGGCTCGGCCCTGTTCGGTGCATCCCTGCTGGGCGTTCCGGTGCTGCTGTGGTGGTCCCCGGTAGCCGGCGCCGCCGCCGGGATCGTGTTCGGCACCGCGGATGTCCTCGTCGACACCAACGGTTCCGCTCGGGTCGCCTTTGCCGCGTATGGCGTGGCCTGCGGTGTGGTCGCCGCCTGGCTGGCGCGGGTCCGGACGACCCAGCGGGCTGTCTTCGATCAGCCGGCCGGCATGCCCGTGACCCTGCCGCGGGTTCGCCCGGGCGGCCCCCGGCGATCCCGACTACTGGCCGCGGCCGCGCTCACTGCGGTGGCGGTCGGGCTGTATGCCTGGTACGACCACCTGAGCGCCGTTGAGGACGATCATGTCGCCGTGGCCGGCGTAGAGAGCGTCCAGATCGTCGCGGTGGGCGATGGACGGATCACAGTGGTTCTTGCGTCGGGGTTACGACACACCGTGGTTGTGTCCGACGCCGGTAGGTACCCGACCGGTTCGTCCGTGCGGGTCCTGACCGATCCGGGTGATCCCGACTGGGTTCGCCTCGTGGCCGAACCGGATGACCCGAGCGGGTGGGCGGCCGGGGCGTTCGGTGCCGGCGCGGCCGCGCTCGCGTTGACGTCGCGGGAGTTCGTCGGATGGCGTGCGCGCCGCCGTCTGGTGACCGGTCGGCACCGTGGCGTCCAGGTCAGGATCATGACGGATGAGCGTGGTGCCGCGCTCGTCTACGCCGCGGACGATGTGCGCGGCGAACGGCCGCTCGCGGTCGTCCCCGTTCGCTGGGCGGCTGGGACGGCCGAGTCCGAGCCTGCCGGATCTGGTCAATTCGGTGCTCCCGGTGGATGGGCCGATGAGCGGGCCTTCGGGCGGGCCTGGCGGGGCGAGGTCAGCGAGGATGTCACCGCGCACGTCGCCACGCTGGTCGGCGGGATGCACGATGACGCCTGGCCGGCCTTTGTCATCGGTGATTCTGCCGGCAGTGATTCTGTTCTCGGCGAGCCGGCCGCCGCAGAGTCGGTCTGCGATGACGTTCTGCTGCCCACCGCTCCGCTGCGGACGTTCCGCTCGCCGCCGGGCACCTGGTGGCGCTTCGTGCGAGGCGGCCGCACCTCCCGGGTAGCCCGGACCGGATCGGGTTCGGACGACAGCGCATATGGCCTGCCCGGCCGCCCGGTACCGGCGAGCGACGATGCGGGCGTGCTCGACCTGCCCGCGGTCGTACGCGGGCCGGGCAGATACCGGGCGGCCGGCGCGGCAGCGCTGGGCGGCGGACTGCTCGGCGCGCCGATCGCCGTCCTGCTCGGGCTGGACGTCCTGCCCGCCGCGTGGCTCGGGGGCATTCTGCTGGCCAACGGCCTGTTCGCCGTCGGCCGCCGCGTGGTCCTCGACGATGATCGGTTGACCATTCGCGGCGCGATGGTCGCCCACAGCGTCGCCTGGGAGTGCCTGCATGGTGCTCGACTCGTCGGTGACCGGCTTGTGCTGGCCTGGGAGCCGGCCACGGTGGTGGCGGTCGGGCCGTTCGCACCGGTGGGGGAGTCTCCCGGACGTCGGGAACAGGCCGAGCGGACCGGCGCCATGATGATGACGTTGCGTGCGCGGTCTGGTGCGTCTGGTGCGTCTGGTGCGGATGCGAATGGGGGCGTGGGCGGGAGCGCCGATCCTGTGCTGTCGCCACGTGGCACGGTCACCCGGGCACCGGCTTTCGGGTTCGTGGTGGTCGGCGCCTACATCCTGCTCGTCGCCGCGGCCTGGTGGTGGCACGTCCACCACGGCTGACGAACTGCGCCGTGATGTCTGGGTGCGGTGAGCGCGGTGGCAGGTGGCCCGCCCGAATGGAGGGCAGGTTGTCGACCACCTCGCATTCGGTAGTCCCATGAATGCGAATTCCGGCCTATTGTGAAGAGTCGCAAAGCCGGTGGTACGCTTCGCGTCCGATGGTCCGCCTCCTCTCCTCGAATTGGGCTGCGAACCCAATTCTTGCAGGAATGGACCATCTTCTACCTGTGATCCGTCGAAACGAATCATAATCGATGGCTCCGTGAATGATCATCGAAGGAAAGGTTATCGTCACTATGACAGGTGCTGTGGGAAGCGATTCGTCAAGGCTGATGGCCGTGATATTCGTGACTGGCGTTGCGGTAGTCGTCCTGGCAGGATGCGGCGGATCGTCGGGGAGCGCAGTCAATTCCACCGCGGGCGCCTCGGCGACTCAGGCGCCCGACCCCGGCAACCAAAACGCCAGCGCCTCGGCGACCCAGGTGTCCGGCCCTGGTAACCAGCACCCGAGCGTGCTCACCGGTCACACCGCCCGGGTCACGACAGTGGCGTTCAGTCCCGACGGCAGAACTCTCGCCACCGGTAGCGCGGACAAGACTGTGCGGCTGTGGAACGTTGCCACAGGCCAGGTCACCGCGACCTTCACCGGTCACACCGGTGGCGTGTTCGCCGTGGCGTTCAGCCCTGACGGCAGGACCCTCGTCACGGCCGGCGAGGACTTCACCGTGCGGGTGTGGAACGTTGCCACGGCCAAGGCCACCGGAAGCTTCGCCAACTTGACGGACCAGGTGACCGCTATAGCGGTCAGCCCCACCGACGGCAATGTTCTCGCCACCGGTAGCGCCAACGGGCCGGTGCGGCTGTGGAACGTTGCCACCGGCCAGGTCACCACCACCTTCACCGGTAACACCAACTATGTTTACGGCGTCGCTTTCAGCCCCGACGGTAAAACCCTTGCCAGCGGCAGCCAGGAGTCGGTGCGGCTGTGGAACGTGGCCACCGGCCAGCTCGCCAGCACGCTGACGGATGGCGCTACCAACGTGGCGTTCAGCCCGGATGGCACGACTCTCGCCAGCGCTGCTGACCGCAACCGGGTGCTGCTGTATGATCTTGCTACCGGCAAGACTATCGCTACGCTCACGGGCCACACCGGCCAGATCTACAGCGTGGCGTTCAGCCCCGACGGCAAGGTCCTCGCGAGTGGCGGCAACGATACCACTGCCCGGCTGTGGAACGTGGTCACCGGCCAGACCACCAAGACGCTCACGGGCCACACCGGCCAGATCTACAGCGTGGCGTTCAGCCCTGACGGCAAAGTCCTCGCCACCGTCAGCGAAGACAGCACAATCCGGCTGTGGGACGTCACCAGCTGACGCAAACATTCAGCCCGAATCAGCTTGGAATTTAAGGTCACTCGCAGTGAGATCACGGTTGAAGGTTCCGTGTTGTCCGTCTCGGGACCCGGCAGTGACACATCGCCGTTGACCCGGCCCCACAGCGGCCCTGGGCCGTACCGCCTCACCGGGCCGGGCCTTCGCGTGCCGTCGCGGGGGGCACCCGCCCCGTAGGGCGGCCCTGGCAGGATCGTGGGTTGCGACACACATGATCGAACCAAGGCCGTGAGACGGATCCGCTTGGAAGGAGCGGTGGTGACGCCATCATCAACCAGTTCCGGCCCGCCGTGGTCATCAACAATTCTTGCGAGCCGGCGGGCGACCCGACTGTCTCCGACGAGATCACCGAGCTGAGGCGCAGCCGCGAGAACCCAGGATTCGATCTCGTGCAGCACGACATGGGGGGCGAAGCGTGGATCCCCAATCTTACGTTCGATCTCAGTCTCCACGTATGTCACCCCCTCGTGGGCAGATGCATCTGGTCGGGTCGACATGCCCGGCGCGTCCTGCGGTAAGCCGTAGTAGTCGATCATTGTGGTTACGACGTCGATGGTGGGGTCCTGAAGAACCCGCCGGATCTCGTTTTCCAGGCGGTTCCAGGAGGTTACTCCGCCGCGTTTCGCTGGTCCGCTCGCCATTCGCCTGGTGGTAATGATTGATTTCCGTACATGGAAGCCCGCAGCTACCAGAAACGGCTCGAGCACCTGGCCGATGATGACGAACTCGGTGTGTCCCTCGGCGAGAAGGTAGAGAGATCGCATCCGATCAGGCCTGCTCGCGACCTGGCACGCCGCCGAGCAGGTTCTACGCCACAGGTCTCCCAGCGAATAGTCGTCCAGCCAGGCTGTGAGCCGGTTCGGGTCCGGCCGGTGGAAGGTGGACGCGCCATCCTCGCGCTCGACGATGATGATCTCATCGAGATTGAACTGGTCGATCAGCGGGACTGACTGGGTGGCGACGACAACCTGGCTGAATGTGCTAACAGCTTGGAGCATCCCGGCGAGCTGGACCAGAGCGAAGGGGTGGAGGCCGAGTTCCGGTTCGTCGAGGACGACGATGAGTGGTGGTTCCGGCTGCAACAGCAACGTAGCCAGGCAGACGAACCGAAGTGTTCCGTCCGAGAATGCCTCGGGGCCAAGGACCTTATCGAGTCCCACCTGACGCTATCGTAGCCGCACGCCTTGCTTTTCCTCCACAAGTACAAAGTCGCGGAAGAAAGGAGCCACCTGGCGGATCGCGCGTACGATGCGCTGGTAGGCACGCTGCCTGGAAACTGACAGGCCTAGTAGGAAGGCCGCCAGATTGGCCGCGTCTGGGGCGAGCGTGACGTTGTCCGCGGAGTCGGCGAACAGCTTGACCGGCGCGGTACGGCTTGTGTCATGGAAGTGGTAGACACGGCAGCTGCCGAGTCGGCGGAGGAGATCGTCTCGCTGTCGAAGACGAAGTCGTCCCGCGCGCCCGGCACGAGTCGCGCCTCGTAACTGTCAGGTGGGGACTCCACGCGAAGGCTGATCGCAGCCTTACCCTTGGTACCGCCATGGAGCAGTGTGGCAGCGCCGCCGCGTAGACCGACGAACAGCTGTAGATTATCATTGGCGATGCGTCCGAGTAGTTCCAACGCATTGACGAAGTTGCTCTTGCCTGCGCCGTTGGGTCCGACCAGGACGTTCAGCCGCCCGAGTTCGACGCGCGCAGAGCGGATTGATGTGTAACCCTCGACCGTCACGGACGTGAGTCTGCTACCGATCATGACTCACACTTTAGCGCCCGGGGACTGCGGCCTCCGGGCGCGCGATCTGACGATCGTCGCGCACCCTTTGGCCCTTGCGCCGCCAGCGCCTGACACCTCACGGCGGTGTCGGGGAGATCATCGATCGCCGAGGAGGTCCGCGGCGAGCAGGCAGAGGTCGTCCTCTCTGCCGCTGGGCCCGGCGACGTCGGCCAGCAGCCGGTCGCACGCCGCGTCCAGGCCCATGGCGTGGGAGCCGGCGGCAACGGCAGACAGGAAGTCGAGTCGCTCTGAGATGGATGTGTCCCGGCGTTCGATCAGCCCGTCGCTGTAGAGCAGCAGGCGTGCGCGTGCCGGCAGAGTCACGGTGTCCTGTCGGTAGACCAGATCGTCCACGGCGCCGAGGATCGGGCCGTGGACCTCCTCCAGAAAGGTCGGGGTGGCGCCGTCAAGGAGCAGCGGTGGCGGATGCCCCGCACATGACCAGGTCAGCAGTTGGTCGGTCACGTTGAGGCAGGCGACTACCGCGGTGGCGTAGACCTCCGCGTCGGACGTCGTGAGGCTGGCCGACAGCTGACCGGTGATCGCGGCCGGGGTCTGGCCCAGCATGGCATAGGCGCGTGCCGCGTGCTTCAACTCGGCCATCACCGTGGCGGCACGCAGTCCGTGGCCACCGACGTCGCCGACGATCAGCATGAGTGAGCCGTCCGGGAGCGTCAGAGCGTCGTACCAGTCGCCACCGACGTCGACGTCCCGGCCCGCCGGCAGGTAACGCGCGGTGAGTTCCACGCCGGCGACGTTCGGTAGGTGCCGCGGCAGGATCGCCTGTTGGAGTGCTTCAGTTACTGAACGCTGTCGCTCGTACAGGCGCGCACGTTCGATCGCGTGGGCGCAGGTGCCGGCCAGGGTGGTCAGGAAGGCCCGCTCATCAGCATCGAAGGTCTGATCGGTGGTCCAGCCGAGCAGGATGACGCCGATCGGTCGCCCCGAAATAATCATGGGAATATGTGCCATGCCGGCCAGCAGAGCAACCTCAAGGAGGGTGCGGACGTGCGGATAGTCGGCCAGGTAATCCGCGCGGGACGCGTCGAAGCGGGCACGGGCGGTGCGCAGGACCTCCGGGGTGGCCGCGGTTGCCCGGCCGGAGACCCGCTCCAGGACGTGGTTGACGCGGTCGGACTGCGTCGTCGGGCTGACCATGCGTATCCGGCCTTCCTCGCCGACCAGCATGATTGCTGCAATGTCGGCACCGAGGTCGTGACGCGCCGAACGGGCCATGACGTCGGCGACGTCTGGGACGGTCAGTGCCTGGCCGAGCGCCGCGGTCACGTCGAAAAGCTTGCGGGCACGGTCCAGCGCAGACGACAGCGAGGTGATCAGCTCCGCGCGCTGCGCCTCCGCGCGTCGGCGCTCGTCGACGTTACGGAAGTACACGGTCATACCATCGGGGGCGGGGAACAGCCGGATCTCGAAACAGCCGGCCAGCGGCCCGTAGTACCCCTCGGTCTCCGCCGGGACCTGCGTCCGCAGGGCCCGCAGGTAGAGCTGTTCGAATGCGGAGCCGACGACCTCCGGATACACCTCCCACATCGGCATCCCGATCAGCTCGGAGGGGTCACGGCCGAACAGCCGACTCGCGACCGCGTTGACGAACACGAACCGGCCGCCGCAGTCGTAGACCGCCACCCCGTCGCTGACATGTTGCATCGCGCGGCCGGCCTGCTCGCGCCCACTCCGTAGTTCGGTGGTGTCGGCGCAGACTCCGGCGATACGGACAATCTGACCGGAGGTGTCGGTGATGGCCCGGCCACGCCACTGTAGCCAGACCGGTGAACCGTCCGGGCGTATCACCCGGTACTCCTCGAGGATGAAGCCACCGGTCGCCAGCGCCGTGGCGATCCGGGCCTGCAGGTTCGGCACGTCGTCGGGGTGGACGAGGGCCAGGAACGCCTCCAGCGTGCCGCCGAACGAGTCCAGCTCGATGCCATGCAGCTCCCCGGTGCGCCGATCCCACCGTAGCGTTGCGTCGACGATATCCCACTCCCAGACACCTACCTGCGCGGCGTCCAGTGCGAGCAGTAGGTGATCGAGAGCGTCGGCGTCCGTGGACGATCGCGCGTCACAGGTGGCTGACCGGCCGGAGTCGTCGGCTGTGCGGTCGCCGGCTGTGCGGTCTGCGGTCGCGCGGTCTGCGGTCGCGCGGTCTGCGGTCGCGCGGTCGCCTGACCTGCGCACGGGGACCAGGTGGTCGCGTGGAAGGTCGTGGCTGGTCCGCCCAGGATCGGACGGCGGTGTCGACACGGCTCGACAGTCAACCACGAGACCTCGGATGCGCATCAGCAAAGGGAACGGAACAGGCCAGTATCTTGCCAGAATGTTACAGCTTGCTACCACATTCCCAGTGCTTCTCGTCACGGTCGCGGATGTGTTCGACCGCCGGATCGTGGGTTCCGGCGGGCGGCCGCCTGACCTGGTCAGCCCGCAGCGGTCCCGCCGACGACCCCGGCATCGACCAGCTTCGCGACCTCCTCCGGTGTGAAACCCCAGCCGGTGAGCACCTCGGAGGTCTGCTCGCCGGGCAGTGGCGGCACGGCGCCGAGTTCCGCCGGCGTACGGCTGAAGCGCGGTGCCGGCGCGGGCTGCACCACACCGTCGCGCTCGATGAAGGTGCCACGCTCCGCGAGGTGCGGATGTCGCGGAGCCTCGGTGAACGACAGCACCGGTGCGACACAGGAGTCGGTGGCCAGCAGCAGGTCGGCCCACTCGTCGCGGGTCCGGGTGCGGAACACCGCGGCGAAGCGCTCCTTGAGTGCCGGCCAGTGCGTCGGGTCGTCCCGCGAGGGCAGTTCGTCCGCGGACAGGCCCATAAGGTTGATCAGCTCGTTGTAGAACGGGCCTTCCAGCGCGCCGACCGCGACATACCTGCCATCGGCGGTTTCGTACACCTCGTAGTAGGGGGCGCCGGTGTCGGCGAAGTTCGTGCCGGGTTCGTCGCGCCAGCGTCCCTGCGCAAGCAGGCCGTGAAAAAGTGTGGTGAGCAGCGCGGTGCCGTCCACCATGGCCGCGTCCACGACCTGCCCGTGCCCGGAGGCGCGTGCCTCCAGCAGAGCGCAGACCACGCCGAAGGCGAGCAGCATCCCACCGCCGCCGAAGTCGCCGACAAGGCTGAGCGGCGGTACCGGTCGCTCCCCGTGCCGCCGGAAGTTGTTCAGGGCACCGGCGAGCGCGATATAGGTGATGTCATGGCCGGCGGTGTGGGCGAGTGGGCCGTCCTGTCCCCAGCCGGTCATCCGGGCGTAGACCAGCCGGGGGTTGCGGGCCAGGCAGACCTCGGGCCCGAGGCCCAGTCGTTCCATGACGCCGGGCCGGAACCCCTCGACCAGCACGTCCGCGGTCGCGAGCAGCGTGAGCAGTGTCTCGATCCCGGCGGGGTTCTTCAGGTCGAGGGCAACCGACCGCCGGCCGCGGTCCAGGGCATATCGGCGGGGATCGGCGGCCTGCCGGCTCTTCTCGTAGTCGCCGCCGGCGGTGCCTCGTCTGAGTCGATCCACTCGGACGACGTCCGCGCCCATGTCGGCGAGCAGCATCGCCCCGAACGGGGCCGGGCCCAGACCGGCCATCTCCAGCACCCGCACGCCTGCAAGCGGACCGGTCATGGGTGTCTCCTCGTTACGATGGCCCTGTTTTATGGCTGACTAATCTGAATGATAGAGATGTATGGTATCGCCGGTCCCACAACGACACCGACGACGGGGACACAGGAGGCGCAATGACCAGCGGACCGGGTGATGTTGAGCCGGGTGGCCGTGAACCGGGTGGCCGTGAACCGGGTGGCGTCGGACCGGACGGCGCCGACAGGCCGGTCGTCGTGAGTTGGCCGCGCCCGTCGATCGCCCAGGTCACCCTGGCCCGGCCTGAGCGGCTCAACGCCCTCACCTTCGACATGGTCGGACGGCTGTCTGACACGTTCACGCAGCTCGGGGCGGACGAGCGGGCGAGAGTGATCGTACTCACCGGGGCCGGCCGCGCCTTCTGCGCCGGGCTGGACCTCGCCGGCCACGTCCAGAGCAAAATGGCGCGATCTCGGGGGCCGGCCGAGCGGCTGCGTGGGCAGGAGCGCTTCGCCGCGATGGTACGGGCGATCCGCACGATTCCCCAGCCGGTGGTCGCCGCGGTCAACGGCGCCGCGGCCGGTGCCGGGATGGCCCTGGCGCTCGCCGCGGACGTGCGGCTGGCCGCCGCGTCGGCCCGCTTCCACGTCGCCGCTGTCAAGATCGGATTGTCCGCGGGGGAGTGTGGTATCAGTTACCATCTGCCCCGCTGTGTCGGTTCGTCGCGCGCCTTCGAGATCATGCTGACCGGCCGCCCCGTGGACGCGGCCGAGGCCGATCGTATCGGTCTTGTTTCCCAGGTGGTCGACGACGCGGACCTGCTCGACCGCGCGCTGGACACCGCCGGGGCCATCTGCGCCAACAGCCCCTTCGCCGTGGCGATGACCAAGAAAATCATGTGGGCCAACCTTGAGGCGGGGTTCGACTCGGCAATCGAGCTGGAGAACCGGACCCAGATCCTGGCCTCCATGACGGCCGACTCGGCAGAGGCCATGCGCGCGTTCGTGGACAAGCGAACGCCGACCTTCACTGGAGAGTGATGCGGTGGACTACCAGCAGATCCTGTACGCGGTCGAGGAGAACGTCGCGACCATCACCCTCAACCGTCCCGAGCAGCGCAACACCGTCACCTACCGGGTCCTCGACGAACTGATCGACGCTTTCACCCGGGTCGGCGCGGACGATGACGTGCGGGCGGTCGTGGTCACCGGAAGCAGCGGGCGCTTCTTCTCGGCCGGCACCGACCTGTCCAGCGGTGACGGGTACGACGCCTCGTCGACGAAATTCAAGCCACTGCGCGGCGGGACCAGGGATGTCGGTGGGGAGTTGTCCCTGCTGATCTACGACCTACCCAAACCGGTGATCGCCGCGGTGAACGGGACCGCGGTCGGGATCGGCATCACCATGATCCTCCCGATGGATGTGCGTATCGCCGCGGACGACGCCCGCTTCGGGCTGCCCTTCACCCGGCGGGGCATCGTCCCGGAGTCGTGTGCGAGTTTCTTCCTGCCGCGGATCGTCGGGATCTCACGGGCGGTCGAATGGGCCGTTACCGGGCGGATCTTCCCCGCCGCCGAGGCGTTGGACGCCGGTCTCGTCCACCAGCTCGTGCCCGCGGCTGACGTGCTGCCCCGGGCCCGGGAGATCGCCATTGAGATCGCTCGAAACACCTCGGCGGTGTCGGTGGCGCTCACCCGACAGCTGATGTGGAAGCTCCTCGACGCGGACCATCCCGTCGAGGCGAACCGGCTGGAGTCCCAAGCTCTGCTCGCGCTCGGCCAGCTGGCCGACGTCGGTGAGGGAGTGGCGGCGTTCCGGGAGAAGCGGCCGCCCGCCTTCACCCTGCGCACCAACCGTGACCTGCCCACCTTCTATCCGTGGTGGACGACCCCGCCCTTCGATGGTCCTCCTGTGGCCAAGGAGGACGCCGAACCGGAGCCGTGACCGACCCGCATGGCGCACACCACACCGCCGATGTTGCGGTGGTCCGCAGGGGTCCTCCCGGAGGAAATACTGTCGAAGGCGTGCAGGCTCATGACCGTTTGTATCCCCCGTGTCGTCGTCACTGCCCCTGTGGTTCTCGGTGACGGTGTTGCCGGGCGCCGACGCCCATGCCGACGCCGCCGGCCATGTCGATGCCCATGCCCATGCCGATGCCGATGCCGATGCCGACGGTCATCCGGCTGAGACCGGCGGGCGGCAGCGGATCGCCGCCTATGGCCTCTGCCGGGACGGCGACGGACGCGTTCTGCTGGTGCGGGCCGCGCCGAGCACGCACCTGGCCGGCCAGTGGTTCCTGCCCGGCGGCGGGCTCGGCTTCGGTGAGGACCCCGAGGACGGCCTGGCCCGTGAGTTCGTCGAGGAGACCGGCCTGACGGTGCGGGCCGCCGCGCTGCGCGCCGTCCTGTCCGACGTCTCGGTGCTGCCCAGCCGGGTACGGGTGCACACGATCCGGATGATCTATCGTGTCTCGCTGTTCGACGGCGAACCCCGCCCGGAGGTCGCGGGCTCCACCGATGACGTCCGCTGGGTGTCGTCGGACCTGCTGGCGACCCTGCCCGTGGCGGACTACGCCCGACGCGCGTTGTCCGCCTTCGCCTGAGGCTGTCACTGCGGGTACAGGTGCGCCCGTAGGCGCCCGTAGGCGCCCGTAGGCGCCCGTGGGTGGCGTCCAGCGCACGGCGTAGGCCGATCTCGGCGCGCCGGTCCAGCACGGAGATGACCATCGTGGTGCCCACGCCCACGCCCACGCCCACGCCCACGCCACCGACGAGCAGCGCCACCCCGCCCCACCGGTAATCCTCACCTCAGAGCCGAATGATGTGGATCTCATGCTGCTCCACCAGCACCAGAATCACATCCTTGAGAGGCGGCCGAGCCAGGGACGGGGGACGGGCCGGGGACCGGGATCGACTGAGGTTTCGCCGCGGCCACGACTACGGCCGCTACGACTACGACTACGACTACGACTACGGCCGCTGCGGATGCGGATGCGGATGCCGAGCCGGCTCGGTCGGCTCGCGCAGGCGGGCGGGTAGGTAGGCGGCGCCGGGACCTTTGCGTGCCGCGACGTCGGCCGGGTTGGACATCGCGCACAGTTGCAGGGAGAGGCATCCGCAACCGATGCAGGAGTCAAGCCCGTCGCGTAGGGCTGTCAGCGCGGTGATCTGGTCGTCGAGACGTGTGCGCCAACCGCGGGACAGCTTTGTCCAGTCCGCCTTGGTGGGCGTTCGGCCACCGGGTAGCTCCGCCAGCGCCGCGGCTACCTCGTCGAGGCTGAGGCCGACGTTGCGTGCGGCGCGGATGAAGGCGAGCCGGCGCAGAATGTGACGTTCGTACCGGCGCTGCCCACCGGACGTGCGTGCGGCGCTGAGGAGCCCCTCACGTTCGTAGTAGCGCAGTGCCGACGCTGCGAAGCCACTGCGCCGAGCGACCTCGCCGACCGTGAGCAGGTCCGTGGACAGCATCGGTGCCTCCCTGGATCCGGGTGTCGACCCGATCGGATCTCTTGACTTAAAGCTAACTTCAACTACCAGTATGGCGTTCAGTTGCTGCCACGGCAAAAGGAGACCTCATGCCGGTCGCACTCGTTACCGGAGCATCCCGCGGGCTTGGTCGGGCAACCGCCCGGGCACTCGCCGCCCGGGGCTGGTCGCTCGTCATCGACGCGCGGGGCGCCGACGCCCTGCAGACAGTGGCCGGGGAGCTGACGGTCGCCGTCACCCGTCCCAACGTCACCAGTCCCAACGTCACCAGTCCCAACGTCACAGTCACGACCATCCCCGGCGACGTCGCGGATCCGCGACACCGGACGGCTCTCGCCGCCGCCGTGCACCAGCACGGCCGCCTCGATCTGCTTGTCAACAATGCGAGCGTGCTGGGGCCGAGTCCGCAGCCCGAGCTTGCCGATTACCCCTTCGACGAGCTGGCGCGTGTCTACGACGTCAACGTGTTCGCGCCGCTGGCGCTGGTGCAGCTCATGCTCCCGTTGCTGGCCGAAAGCGCCGGCAGCATCGTGAACGTCAGCTCGGACGCGGCCGTCGAGGCGTACCCGGGTTGGGGCGGGTACGGTTCGGCGAAGGCCGCGCTGGACCAGCTGACCGCGGTGCTCGCCGTCGAGCGGCCGTCGTTGCGCGCCTATTCCTTCGATCCCGGCGACATGCGCACACAGCTGCATCAGCAGGCATTCCCGGGGGAGGACATCAGCGACCGGCCCGCGCCGGAGACCGTTGTACCGGCTTTGCTACGGCTGGTCGACGAGCGTCCGGCCAGCGGCCGTTACCGCGTGAGGGACAGCACCGCTGTGAGGGACGGCACCGCTGTGAGGGACGGCACCGCTGTGAGGGACGGCACCGCTGTGAGTGTCGCCACCGCTGTGGGTGACACTGCCGCGGTTGACACCGCGGTCGGGCCGGTGTCGTGATGACGGAGCGTCCCGTCGCCCGGACGCGGTTCGTGCTGCCGGCGCAGGCAAGCGCGACCATGCCGCCCGAAGCACGAGGTCTGCGGCGCGACGGCGTCCGACTGCTGGTTGCGGACGAGCTGGGAGTACGTCATGCCCGCTTCGCCGATCTGACCGACTTTCTCGAACCCGGCGATCTCATTGTCGTCAATACCTCCGCAACGCTGGCCGCAGCCGTTGACGGTCGGCGTGAGGGGCGCACGGGAGCGGGGCGTGACGGGTGGACAGGAGGCGCAGCGGTCGTGGTCCACTTCTCCACTGCTCTGGACGATGGCTCCTGGGTGGTGGAACTCCGCCCGCCGGGACCGGCGACGGGGCCGGTCAGGGACGCGGTCGCAGACGAGAAGGTCAGCCTGCCCGCGGGCGCGTCCCTGACACTTGTGGCTCCCTGCTCCGAGGTTGCCAGCGTGGATGGCGGCGTCGCGGGTAACCGGCTGTGGCGGGCACAGGTTGACGTCGAAGGAGGCGTAAGCGCTTTCCTGGCCACGCACGGCCGGCCCATCACGTATAGCTACGTGACCGGTCGGTGGCCGTTGGAGTCCTACCAGACGGTGTTCGCCCACGACCCGGGCAGCGCGGAGATGCCCAGTGCGGGGCGACCCTTCACAACCGAACTGGTCACGTCCCTGATCGCTGCCGGAATATCGATGGCTCCGGTGACCCTGCACACCGGCGTGTCCTCACCGCAGGAGGGTGAACCGCCGTCGGCCGAACCGTTTCGTGTTCCGCCGTCGACCGCGCGGCTGGTCAACCTGACCAGGACGGCGGGCCGGCGGGTCGTCGCGCTGGGCACGACGGTCACCCGTGCGCTGGAGACGGTCGCACGGCCCGACGGCACGGTGCGGGCCGGGCAGGGGTGGACGGATCTGGTACTCGGGCCGGAGCGTCCGGCCCGGGTTGTCAGCGGCCTCGTCACCGGCTGGCATGCTCCGGGCGCCTCGCACCTGCTCCTGCTGGAGGCGGTTGCCGGCGCGGATCTCGTGGGGCGGGCCTACCAGGAGGCGGTCGGTGAGCGCTACCTTTGGCACGAGTTCGGGGACAGCGCCCTGCTATTGCCACGGCGGCACCGACCGCTGTCATCCGCAGAAGACAGCGGAGAAAATATGGCGCCCGTGACAGATCAGTGGGTGTGATCCTGCGCTGATCGCAAGGCCGGCCGGGAGTGCCACCGACGCCGGACAATCGACCGATGTATTGCCCGAAGGTGGCCTGGAAAAGCGGGCACGAAATTCCGTTATATGGTGTTTATGATTCCCTCGACGGGCTGCTCCGGGAATCCGGGGCGGATAGTACCGAAAGCTCGCTCCTCGGTGTTCCGGCGACGTTGGCCGGCCCGCCCGACATCGCCCGCATCGTGGGTGTCGATGGTATACCGGTAGGATCGATCATTCTGTCGCCTCCGCGAAGAGGGGCATGATCATATCGCCTTCGGTCAGCTAGGAGAGCATTGTGATGAAGCGATCGACCCTGATGGTCGACGGAACCGGGCGAATGTTTGGAACTGTCTTTCTGGCGACATCTGTGATCGGCGCCGTCCTGGGCGGGACGATCAGTTATGTGACCGCGGACGGCACGCAGGCCGCTCCGCCCAGCACCGGTATCGCCGCTGTGGTGGTGGGCGCGTCGCCGTATGGCAACGCCGCGGTCCCGCCGGCCACCGCAGCTGATGTGGCGGCCTCGGTCATCGACGCTCCGCCGGGCATCGCGCTCGCCCCGGCCGCAGCACTGACGCCGCGTGCCGATGAGCCGGTCGCATCCGGCACCCAGCCTGCCACCAGCACCGACGCGGCTGCGGGCGGGTCGGCCACCAGCGGCACGGACCATGCGGGAGCGCCGGCGACGGCACCAACACCGGCGCCGGTCGCGTCGACCCAGAAGCCGGAATCTGATCCGGCCACGGCGACCCCGGCTCCCAGCGCAACGGCGCCGGCGTCGGCGCCGGCGCCGCCTGCCACGACATCCCCGTCGCCGGCATCGAAGCCGCCGCCTGCGGACGGCGGTCGGTGACGAGCTGACGCTCGTCATCCCGATTCATCGGCATTGCCGCGACGGCGATGTCCGGATTGAAATTATTGGCATGATTGCCGTGACCACCGTTTTTCACGGCGACGATGCGGTGTGTAACCATCACGTCGCGGTATGCTCCGCAGTGTCGAAGAAAAACGTGCCTGGCGGCTCGGACAGGAGATCTGAATCGGGCTCACAGGCTTTTCGGCCGGGCCAGGGGGTATATGAAGCCAGGTGTGTCCACGGTGTTCCGCAGGGCCGTCGGCGGCCTGGCTGGACTGTGGATGTGCCGCTTTTGCCCGTGCTGCCACGCGACCGGAGACGGCTTTGTTCCAGGAACGGCATAAAATGGTGCCCGGACGTTCTGGCTCGTTTATCATAAATATACCGCGATCTGTTTTCATCGGGCTGGGCAGCGGCGTCCTGTTGCTGGTTGCCTTTGCCTTTGCCGGGTCGCTGGACCCGCTTGCGCTTGCCGCGGTGTTCAGCTACCTGGCCATCTACGGCTTTTCGCTCGTTCTGCTGCGCCGGCCGGCGGCCCGGCGGCCGGACCCACCCCAGGTCGGAACCGACCGATTGCGTGGCGACGACTAGGGCCTGTCCGGTGGATAGTGGTCGATGTGCACGATAATCAAGAAGGCGGTCGGCAAGGCGGAGGACAGCGGGGTCCCCGTGCAGCGCGAAGCGGTGGATGGAGTGCGATCGATGGTGGTGTTCTACCGGTGTCGACCACCGGTCCGTGACCTGGGCCGGGGTCAGGTTGCCCGGACGCTGACCCGCGGGGTCGACACGGTGCCGTTGGTCATCCAGGTGAGGTCATTTTCGGTCACGCGCAGCCGCTCTGCGATCTCCTGGCTTGTCCGGCCGGACTCAACTGCTTCGCGAAGCGCCTGGCTACGTACAGTGCGCAATGATGTACGTCGGTCGCAGTTGGTCCAGATCAGATCGTTTGCTACGACGGCCCGCTCGACCGGGTCGGTGATGGCAAGCACCTCGTCATGGGATAGCACGCGACGATAGTGGTCGCTCTACGCCGTCCTGGCAATCCCCGCGTGAACGGTAGCTACCAGTTGTCCAGGTCGTCTGTCTGGTGATTCTACCGGATTGGTAGCACGCTGTTATTTAACTGCTACTCAGAGGACGCCACCGTGTTCCGCAGTGGGGTGCGTCCGCCGCCGGTCGTGACGGTCCCGCACGCGTAGGTAGATCTCCAGGGAAAGATTGAGCAGGAGGTGCCCCTCGTGGGCCGGCCGGCGGAACGTACCCGGTTGGACGCCGAAGAGGCGGGCGGCTCGTTCGCGGCGCTGGTCGAGGGTGAGGGCGAGGGTGCCCGGCCACAGACACAGCATGATCCCGGTAGCTTCGCTGTGCGGCTTGTCCAGGGCTGCGACGGCCGCGGTGAGCAGGCGATGCGTGTGGATCGCGCGGTCGTGGAGTGTCTGGCGGGGCATGCCCACCTCGGCGGGCCAGACCAGGTCGATGAACTCCGGCGTGTACGTGATGAGCTCGGCGGGCCGGCCTCCGCGGCGGAGTATCCGCACGAGCTGGTGGTGAATCTGTTGCACAGTGGCGGTGTCCATCGGATGGTTCGGTCGTTCCCTTCCATGTGACCTGCGCGGACCGTCCTCGGTACCAGCTCCTGCCAGTTTCCTGCCAGTTTCCTGCCAGCTACCAGCCTTCTACGTGTTCCCGTACCCGGTTTTGTGCCGGCGTTGCGCTCGGAATCTGCCCGGTACAGGTGCTGAATTCTGCCATGGCCGCAATGTTGACTGTTGGGTGATGGGCAGAACGTGCGCTGGCGGTGGGACAGGCATGACGCCGTCGGGCCGCTCATCGATTGTCGCAGTTGCCTCAGGCGGGCAAGCGATCGGGAGGGTTGCCGATGAGCACAGAGCCGCATCCGAAGCCGCATCCGAAGCCGGCGGCGCATCCGGCGGCGCATCCGCCGCCGGGGCCGACGGCGGACCAGCCGTTATACGCCGCTGTCCGCTTCGCCGGTAACGACCGGTCCAGTGTCGCCGAGGTGGCGATTCTGTTCGAGAGCGCGGCCGCGGCCGACGATTATGCCCACAGGAGCCGGTGGGATGACTACCTCGTGGGCGCGGTCCGCTTCCATCTCCCATCGCGAACCTGTCGGGTACGATGGGTGGCATGATTCGGTCGGTCCCAGCCGGCAGCCCGGGCGTGGCGGGTCGGAAGGAAGATCCAGCGGACAGGCTCTAAGTGGTGGTGCGGCAGGCAGCGATGAACTGGGTTAGCTCGTTCACACGATCCGAGCGGGCATCGACTGCGTGGTTTATCACCCGGATCAGGTGTTCGTAGGCGTCGGTATGATCGTAACGCGCGGTGTCTGCGATCCGCAGCGCCCAGCGCCAGTAGCCCTTGATCGTGTCTGCCAAGGGCATCCGGAATTGCGCTATCACGTCCCGGATCGGTTCCACTGCGGCATCGCCGTAGGTGCGCAGGTAACGTTCCACCATGTCAGCCATGAACGTGAAGTGCCGGGCCTCGTCCCGGCCGAGCCGGTTCAGGATTTCCCGTAGGACCTCGTCGGTGACAACGGCGCGTAGCCCCTGGTAGTAGAGCTGGGTCGCTTTCTCCTGTACGAGGGTGTAAGCGAAGTACGAGGCCGGATGCTCGTAGGGCAGAGTGAACGGCTGTCGTCCTTCCGCGGCAAGCTCCAGGCGCAGCTGTTCGGGCTCGGCGAGTCCGGACGCTACCTGGTAGCGGAAAAGAGCGCGGGCGTGGCTGTCTTCTTCCTGCGCCCAGCGGACCGTGAAGTGGTAGAGCTCCCGGTTGCGCACGAAGTCCTCGGGGCTGACCTGGTCGTCCAGTGGAAAGCGCTGGTTGTAGAGGGCGAAGTAGCCGGGCAGGTGGTCCTCGATCATAGTGATGAAGCGGACCGCGGACCGCTGCCCGTCGGTCAGCATCCCGCAGTCCGCAGCGTCCCAGCTGAAGTCGGTCTCGACATCGAAACGGCGCGCGGTCGGTGCGGCGGCCATGAACGACGTCACCGCCTGCTCGATGTCGGCCGCGGGTAGCAGCGGGCTTGCCTCCCGCCGGGACGCAGGCGGGGTGCCGGTCGGGTCCATGACGGCCATCGTTTCTCCTGACGGGGTCATCGGGCTTTCCGACACGTCAGGGCGTAGTGCTTGGTGGTGTATCCCCATCCCGCGTTGGCGATTTCCAGGTAGCGTTCGAGCTGGGCCGCCAGACCGGGTTTGATCTGTTCGATGTCGGCGGTGGCGGCGCGGACGTTGGTCAGCCAGTCGTCGATCGTCTGCCGGTAGTCCCCGGTCAGGTCGTCGAGGCTGGTCAGGGAGAAGCCGGCGTCCTCGGCACCGCGGACCAGCTCGGACACCGGCCGCAGGTCTCCCCAGCCGAAGATGGCGTCGCCGACGAACCGGGTGCCGGCGCGCTGGTGGAACGTGGTGTGGGCGGCCGTGTTACGAAAGCAGCTCTCCGACACGTACAGGGTGCCGCCGCGCCGGAGCAGCGCCCGTGCCCGACTGAACGCAGCGGTCAGATCAGGCATGTGCACGATCGATCCGAGCATCGTCACCGCATCGAAGCCGCCGGCGGGAAAGTCGGTCTCCTCGAAGTGCCCCTGCACGGTGGTGACTCGCTCGGCCACCCCGAGCTCGTGGGAACGGTTACGGATGTACTCGTGCTGGCGTCCCGCCGGGCTGATTCCGACTGTCTGGCACCGGTATTCACCGGCCATGAACAACAGCAGCGAACCCCAGCCGCAACCGACGTCGAGCAGCTGCTCGCCGCCGCGCAGACCGAGGCGTTGCGCGACGAAGTGCAGCTTGTTGACCTGGGCCTGCGCGAGTGTGTCCGACGGTGATCGGTACAGGCCGGAGCTGTACTTACGGGAGGAGTCCAGGAACAGGCCGAAGATCTCCGGATCGAGGTCGTAGTGCTGGTTGGTGTCGGCGAGGGCGGCAGCCGCGTTGGTCGCCGTGGTCGCCGTCACGCTGGATCCAGCGCGAGGGCACCCGCGACCACCAGCGCGACGTCGTTGATGGACGAGAGACCGAAGACGTCCTCGTCATCCAGCTCGACGTCGTAGTGCCGCTCGATCCTGGCGATCATCCGGAGGACCTTGACCGAGTCCGCGCCCTGCATCGACCGCAGGTCGGCGGACGGGGCCACGCCGGCGGCGGCAAGGCCCAGTTCCTCGGTCACGATCCCGGTGACCGTGGCGACGATCTGCTCATGGCTGACGGACATCAGTGCTCCTTCGGGGGATGGGGGTGGCTGGTTCATGCCTGCGAGCGTCATGCCTGCGAGCGTCATGCCAGCGAGCGTCATGCCAGCGAGTCAGCCAGGGCCCGCCGGATGCGGGCGCCGCTGCCGAGGTCCAGACCGGTCAGGGTGCCGAAGGCCCGGCGGATCTTCACCTGGAGGCGGTCGAGCTCGCCGTCCCCGGCAACCTGCTGCAGGAAGAACTCGAACCCGGTGTCGATCGTCTCGTGGCCGAGAAGTTCGGGTAGCTCGCTCTTGAAGACGCTCACCGGATGCTTGATCCGCGCGTCAGAGGTGTAGACGTGCAGCGTCTCAAGAACCGACGGCAGTTCGTCCGGGTGCGCCGCCAGCCGCTGACGGGTGAAGTGGATGAACTCACGGGCGTGTGCGGCCTCGTCACGGCTGGCGGTACGCATGATTGTTCTCAGTACCGGTTCGGTGACCCAGTCCGACAGTGCCCGGTAGACGTGGTTCACCGTCAGTTCCGAGACGATGTTAGTGGCCAGGGTGGCGGCCGGTGTGGTACCGGGAGCGTACGGTTCACGCATCGCGTCGACCGGGGCGGTGTCGACGGGGACGTCGAGGGCCGCAAGCCAGGCCCGGAAGGCGTAGTGGTGCTGGAGCTCCTGGTATCCCCAGATCGCCACGAAGGCCGAGAAGTCGTAGTCGTCGACGAATTCGTTGAGGAAGCCGTGCTGGGCCGCGATCGAGTTCGCCTCGCCCATCACCGCGCTGCGGGCCATCGCGACGTGGTCGGGATGCACCAGGTCGCGATCGATCTGGTCGAGTGGGAGGTCGGTGAGCCGCCACTGGTGCCGCTCATACTGCCGGAAGACGTCATAGCTGTGCATCGGGTTCCCTCGGTCTTGATCACGCTGGCTTGATCACCTGGGTTTGGTCGCGGGGCTTGAGCACGTGGGCTTGGTCATGCCGGATCGGCGCGGCCGGCCCCGCGGCGTCAGGCCGTGGCGTGGCGCACCTGCTCGCGGACGGCCAGGCGTTGGAACTTCCCGCTCGACGTACGCGGGAGCGAACTGGGCGCCACCAGGCGCACTGCCAGGTCGGACAGGCCGAGCGTGGCGATGACCTGCGCGCGCAGGTCGGCTGCGAGCAGGTCCCGGGCGGTCGGGTCCTCCAGACTTGTCTCCGCGAGCAGCGTCATCAGTTCCGCGCCGTCGCCGTTGCCGTCGCCGTCGCCGTTTCGTTCCGCGACCGCCACGCAGCGGCGCTTGAACACTCCGGGGATGTCGCGGACGATTCCCTCCACGTCTTCGGGGTAGAAGTTCGCTCCGTGCACAATGATCATTTCCT
>NZ_CAUVXP010000099.1:0-22551 GCF_963555955.1 Protofrankia sp. Cas3 | reverse complement strand
GCGGTGGCCCGCACGGCGGTGGCCCGGCCGGCGGTGGCCTGAGCGGGGGCGGCCGAACCGGTGGCCCGGCGCACGGCTCCCGGCGCCGTCCGGTCCTGGCGCCGGCCGGCCTGCTCCGAGGAGGCGAGCTGCCAGGGGACGCTGGTGACCATCACGCCCGGCTGGAAGAGCAGCCTCCCCTTGAGCCGCAGTGCGCTCTGGTTGTGCAGGAGCTGTTCCCACCAGCGCCCGACCACATACTCGGGGATGAACACCGCGACCACGTCGCGCGGGCTCTCCCGTCGGATGCCGGCGACGTAGTCCAACACCGGCCGGGTGATCTCGCGGTAGGGCGAGGCGAGTTCGACCAGATCGATGCCGATCCCCCGTTCGTCCCAGGCCTGACGCAGCCGACCGGATTCGGCCGGATCGACGGCTACGGTGAGCCCGACCAGGGAGTGGGGCCGGGTGGCCTTGGCATACGCCAGGGCCCGCAGCGTCGGTTCGTGGATCTTGCTGACGAGCACCACCGCATGCACCCTGGACGGCAACGTCGGCGGCCCGGGCTCGGCCGCCAGCTCGTGGGCCACCCGGTCGTAGTGCCGGCGGATCGCCCGCATCACCACGAAGATCACCGGCATGGCCACACAGACGAGCCACGCGCCACGCGCGAACTTCGTGGCCAGAACCACGACCAGAACGACAGAGGTCACGCAGGCGCCGACAAAGTTGATCGCCTGCGAACGCCGGATACGTCGGCGGGCGACCGGGTCGCCAGCCTCAGGATCATCGCTTCGTAGGAGGGTCTGCCAGTGCCGGACCATCCCGGTCTGGCTGCACACGAACGACACGAACACGCCGATGATGTACAGCTGGATGAGCCTGGTCACCTCGGCGTCGAACGCGACGATCAGGAGAATCGCGAGAGCGGCGAGGGTGATGATTCCGTTGCTGAAGGCCAGGCGATCGCCACGGGTGTGCAGCTGGCGCGGCAGATAACCGTCCCTGGCCAGGATCGACCCGAGGACCGGAAAGCCGTTGAAGGCGGTGTTCGCGGCCAGCACGAGGATCAGCGCCGTGACGACGGCGACATAGAGGAAGCCGAACGACCCGTCCCCGAAGACTGCGGCGGCCACCTGCGCGATGACCGTACGCTGTGTCCCGGTTGCGGTCCCGGTTGCACCGATGAGATCCGCCGGGTTCTCCGCGACGTGGACATGCGAGATCATCGCCAGGATGGTGACGCCACTGAACATCGTGACCGCGATCAGTCCCATCGCCAGCAGCGTCGTGGCTGCGTTGCGGCTCTTGGGTGGACGGAACGCCGGGACCCCGTTGCTGATCGCCTCCACACCGGTGAGTGCGGTACAGCCGGAGGAGAACGCCCGCAACGCCAGGAAGACGGTGGCAAGGCCGCCGAAGGCGGACTCGGCGTGCACCTGGTAATTCGCGCTCTCGGCCTGGGGCGTGTGCCCGAACGCGGTCTGCAGCAACCCGACCGCGACCATCACCATGACGCCGACGATGAAGCCGTACGTCGGGAGCGCGAACGCCGTGCCCGACTCGCGGACACCGCGCAGATTGATTATCGTCAAAATGACGATCAGCACCACGGAAATGAGCACCTTGTGGCCGGCCAGGCTGGTCATGGCCGACGCGAGGTTCGCCACCCCGGCGGCAACCGACACCGCGACCGTGAGGACGTAGTCGACGAGCAGCGCGCTCGCGGCCGTGAGGCCGACCCGCGGCCCCAGGTTCGTCATCGCGATCTCGTAAGCGCCGCCCCCGGTGGGGTAGGCGCGCACGTTCTGGCGGTAGGAGGCGACGACGGTCAGCAGCACCACGACGACCGTGGCCGCGACCCACGGCGCAAGGTGGTAGAAGGCCAGACCACCGAGCGACAGGACAAGCAGGATCTCCTCCGTGGCATACGCCACCGAGGAGAGTGGGTCGCTACCGAAAACAGGCAGGGCAATCCGCTTGGGCAGCAACGTCTCGCCGAGTTTGTCGCTCCCGAGGGGGCGACCGACGAAGCCGCGCTTGAGGCGGTCCGTGAGCCTCACGCGGCGATGCTACCGACAGATGTGACCGGCATCGCACCGCTGTGAGATGACCGATATCTCCGCTGCTGGGCACCGCCCACGCATCGACCGGGCCGACTCAGGAGGGCTACGCTCTGCCGCGTGCATGTGGTGATCCTCGGGTGCGGGCGAGTCGGTTCGGCGCTCGCACGCAGCGTCGACCGGTACGGCCACAGTGTTTCGATCATCGACCAGAACCCGGACGCCTTCACCCGGCTGCCCGCGGACTTCAGCGGCCGAATGATCACCGGAGTCGGTTTCGACCGGGACACCCTGATCGAAGCGGGCATCCGGGACGCGACGGCGTTCGCCGCGGTTTCCAGCGGCGACAATTCCAACATCATAGCCGCCAGAATCGCGCGGGAGATGTTCGGCGTGACCAGTGTCGTTGCCCGCATCTACGACCCCCGCCGGGCTGAAGTGTACGAACGGCTCGGTATCCCCACGGTCGCCACCGTACGTTGGACCCGTGACCAGATTCTGCGCCGTCTCGTCCCGGATGCCATAACGCCGGAGTGGACGGACACGTCCGGCATGATCCTGCTGACAGAGATGACACCCTCCGCATCATGGGTGGGACTACGCGTGTCCACACTTGAGGGCGCCGCACGCGCCCGGGTCGCCTGTGTCACCCGCTTCGGCGAGGGTCTGCTCCCCGATGCCCATACCCTCATCCAGGACGGCGACACGCTGCACCTGGCTTTTCCCAAAGCACGGGCGGCGCAGGTGGAGGCCGTGCTGAAGGCCGGTCCGAAGGAAGGTCTGCCCACATGAGGCCACGTCGGATCGCCGTTGCCGGTGCCGGCAAGGTCGGCCGTTCCATCGCCGCCGAACTGATCGACAACGGCTCCGAGGTGCTGTTGATCGAACGCGACCCGGGCAAGATACGGATGGACGCGCTGCCGCACGCCAACTGGCTGCTGGCCGACGCGTGCGAACTGGCATCCCTGGAGAGCGCCAACCTCCAAGAGTGCGCGGTGATGGTCGCCGCGACCGGGGACGACAAGGTCAACCTGGTCGTCTCGCTGCTGGCGAAGACCGAGTTCGGGGTGCCGCGGGTGGTGGCACGGGTCAACCATCCGAACAACGAATGGCTGTTCACCGAAGCGTGGGGGGTGGACGTGGCCGTGTCCACCCCGCGGATGCTGACCGCCCTGGTCGAGGAGGCGGTGAGCGTCGGCGACCTCGTCCGGCTGATGCGCTTCATGCAGGGCAACGCGTCGCTGGTGGAGTTGACCCTGGCCGAGGACTCCCCGGTGATCGGGACGCCCATCGCGCAGGTTGCGCTACCCGCTGACGCGGCACTGGTGGCGATCCTGCGGGACGGGCGGGTCGTGCTCCCCTCCCCCGACGCCACCCTGGAAGAAGGCGACGAGGTGCTCGCCGTGGTGAGCGCTGGCGGGGATGTGGAGGAAGCCCTCAGCCTGGCTCTGGGCGGGACTCCAGCGGGCTCGCCGCCACCTCGGTGACCATGCCGGCGGCCATCCCGGCGGCACCGTCACGCCCGTCCGCGCCAGCCTGACGTGGCGCGAGTCGCCGCACGATGGCGAAGGTAGCCAGGATCGCCACGCCGAACAACGGAAGCCCCAGGGCGATGTTGGCAGCGGCCAGCCACCCTGTCTCGCCGGCCAGATAGAGCGCACCCTGGATGACGAACCGCAGAGCGAACACAATGATCCAGACCAGTGTCGCCCGGACGGCGGCCCGACGCAGGTCGCGGTGGTGACGCCAGTCGACGTAGCGGGCATCCATCGCGGCCATCACAAAACCTGCGAGCGGTCTGCGCACCACCAGTGACAACAGGCCGACGCCGGCAAAGACGGCGTTCTTGATGATACTGGGCAGGAAGAAACCCTGGGCGCTGTGCGTCCGGGACGCGACGAACGCGGCGAAGGCCACCGCGAACAGCCCGGAGAACGCCTGGCGCGCCGGCTCGCGGCGGACGACCCGCAGCGCGACCAGAACGGTCGCCGTCGCCACGGCGAAGGCGATGCCCGCGGTCAGCCCCGCCTCGGCGTTGACCGCGACAAAAGCAACCGTGGGGATCGCACTGTCGATCATCCCGCGTGGACCGCCCATGGCGTCGGCCAGCGATGTCGGGGATGTCGGGGACTGCCGGTCGGCAGCCGGAGCGACCCGCGGGTCGCGGGTTCGGAGGTTCACGCGCTCGCAGACGACACGGGCAGCAACTCGTATCGCGGATTGAAGATGGTGGTGCGACTGTCCCGGTTCATGACCATCCCAGATGCCTTGACTGCACGTCCTGCCTGAATCCCCGGTATGTGCTTGCGGCCGAGAAACACCAGGGTGACGGTACCGCTGCCATCGTAGATGTCCGCCTCAAGGCTCGGCGCCCCGGCGTGGCTACGTACAGTAACCGAACGGATCGAGCCGACGACGCACACCTCCTGGCGCTCGTGGCAGTCACACATCGGGACGGCCCCGGCCGCCTGGACGGTCCGCTGCAGGTCTTCGGCCTCCAGCACCCGATCGTCCGCGTTCAGCCGGTGGACGACCCGCCCAAGCCAACCGCCTCGGTCTCCCACGGCTCCTCCGATTGAACTCGGGAACGTAACACCCAGGCAACGCTTCAACGCGCCACAGTGTGCCCGGTCGCAGGCCCGGCATCCATCCTTATGGGGTTTTCGCCGCCGTTCCCACCACCGAGCCCACCGCACCCGCACCCGCACCCGCACCGCACCGCACCGCACCGCACCGCACCGCACCCGCTGGAGACTCACTGTGTCGCCGGCAGGCATACAAAGCGCCGGGATCCAGCTCGACCGCCAGCCTCCGATTACGGCAGGCCTTGGCGGGTAGGCCGAAGGCGACCAATTTCGATCATCGATCCGTGGTAGCTCGACGGAATCGCGCACCTGCGCTGACCCGCTGATCGCAACGACCCGGGCACGCGGCCTCGGAGGGATCTGCATTGTCCGATCCGGCACGTCCGCGTATTGCGGAACTCGGATTGAGTCGTCCGGGGTCCATCGTCCTGATCGTCGACACGGGGGAACCCACGTCCGGCCCGAGCCCCTCGTTCCCGGCCGCTGGCCCGGCGGCTGCCGAGCTGGGCCGTGTCCTGGTGGAGCGGTGCGGACTGAACACGGACAGCCTGCGGATGCTGACCGAACCGGTCACCGCCACCGAGCTTGGTCTGGCCATCAGCGACGCCGCGGAGACCGCTACCGACCTACTGCTCGTCTACTATCTGGGACATCTCGTGCAGGGGCAGGCGGGGGATCTCCACCTTGCCACCGCGGCGACAGACCCGCGACCCGACCGGCTGGGTCTCACCGCACTGCCGCTGACCTCGGCGCTCACCCGGCTACAGGCGGGCCGGGCCACCGAACGCGGCCTGATGATCGACGGCTGTCTGATCACCACCCGCTACGGGAGCAGCCAGACCGACGATGCCGTCTGCGCGGCAGCCCCCGTGCTCACCAAAGCGCAGCGAGGCGTCATCGAAGAGCAGGTCAGCGAGATCGATCTCACGTTGTCGGCTGTTTGGACGGGATCTGGCGACGATGCTCCGACCGTAAGGCCGGACTATGACCGGGCCGAGGCCGAGGGGACCCCGCTGTCGCAGGAACTGTTGCGGCTGCTCCTCAACGGCGACCCCGACGGACCTCCGGAACTGACCGTCGACCGTCTCTACCACCAGGGTGCCCGCAACCTGGTGGCGCGCGGCTGTCCCCGTCCGCTGCGACGGGCCGGCCGCTGGGCGGACACGACGGTACTGGCCCACAATCCGGCACACACCCCGCCGATCCCCGACGTGGAAGCTCCTGACACACGTGTGCTGACCGCTCTTCCCACCCCGCTCGCCGAGGCCGGCAGGATTGCCCATGAGCCGGGCCAGCCGGGCCAGCCGGGCGTCCAGGAAGTCGACGGGCGCTCGGACGTGGCGTCGGAGGTCGCCTGCCCCTACCCCGGGCTCGCATCCTTCGACCGCAGTTCGATGCAGTGGTTCTTCGGCCGGGAGCGGGCCACCGCCGACCTGCTGACCCGGCTGGACGCGCGGCTCACCGAAGCCGGTCCGCTGATGATCGTGGGGCCGTCCGGCTCAGGTAAGTCATCCCTGCTGCGGGCCGGGATGCTGCCGGCGCTCACCAACGGCGCCCTGTCCGGCTCGCGGCGGTGGCAACAGATTGTGCTGACCCCGACCGACCATCCAGTGCGTGAACTGGCCGAGCAAATGGTCACGATCGGTAACCTTCCCATACCGATCGGCGGCACCCTCGAATCCATCGTTACCCAACGCGACCCGTTCATCACATTACTGTCAGAGGTAAGCGGCCGGCGCGCTGGGCTGGAGGCGACCGCCGACGACCGCGTCGTACTCGTCATCGACCAGTTCGAGGAGACGTTCACGCTCTGCGCCGACGACGCCGAGCGCACGGCATTTGTTGGCGCGCTGTCCGCCGCAGCCCGGGGAACCGAGAACACCAGCCCGCCAGCCGTGGTCGTGCTGGGGTTGCGTGCCGACTTCTACGGCCGCTGTGCCGCCTTCCCCGAACTCATCGAAGCGTTGCAGCGCGGCCCGGTCGTGGTGGGTCCGATGAGTGCGGCCGAGGTACGGGACGCCATCGTGTGCCCGGCGGAGGCGGTCGGCCTGGCCGTCGAGCCCGGCCTCGTCGAGTTGATCATCCACGATCTCGGAGCCGGCGATGAGCGGGTCGTGACCGACCCCGGTTCGTTGCCGCTGCTCGCACACGCGCTGCTGGCCACCTGGCAGGAGCGCGACGGTGAGGTTCTCACTGTCGCGGGCTACCGGCGCAGCGGCGGACTACACGGAGCGATCGCCACGACCGCCGAGCACACCTATGCCCACTTTGACGCGGCCGGCCAGGATGCGGCCCGCAGGCTGATGCTGCGGATGGTGCGCATCGGTGACCGCACGGACGACACCCGCCTGCGGGTCCGGCGCGACGTGCTCCTCGCCGAGGCCGGCGAGCCGGCAGCCGCCGCAGCTGTCCTGGACGCGCTGATTGCCGCCCGGTTGGTGACGGTCGACGCCGGCGGCGTCCAGATCACCCACGAGGCCCTGCTGCGGTCGTGGCCACGGCTGCGGGAGTGGATCGACATCGACCGGGCCGGGGCCCTCACCCGACAGCAGATCGCCGACGCCACCGAAACCTGGGACACCAGCGGCCGGGACCCGTCCTACCTGTTCTCCGGCACCCGGCTGGCCGGCGCCCGCGAGTGGGCTGCGGCCAGCGATCGCCGGGGAGGGCTCAGCCCGCCGGCCCAGGACTTCGTCACTGCCGGCATCGCCCGCGAGCAGGCCGAAACCGCACATACCCAGCGCCGAACCCGACGGCTCAAGCAACTTGTCGCCGTCCTGACGGTGCTGGTGCTGCTCTCGACCGGCGCGACGGTGTTCGCGCTCCAGCAACGTTCCTCGGCCACCGCAGCCCGTGACCGGGCGCTTTCCCAGCGCATCGCAACGCAGGCGGATACGCTGCGCCCGTCCGACCCGGGCGTCGCGGCCCAGCTCGGCGTGGTTGCCTACCGACTGGCCCGGACACCGGAAGCACGCAGTGCCGTCCTCTCCTCGTTCAGCAGTGGCTACGGATTCGCCACCCGGCACCTGGCGGGACACACCCGGGCCGTCGGGGCCGTCGCCTACAGCCGGGACGGCCGACTGGTGGCCACTGCGAGTGACGACTGGACGGTAAAGCTCTGGGACGCGACCAACCCCCGCCGACCCGATGCCGTCGGCACGTTGCGCGGCCACCAGCTCGCTGCCAAATCCGTGGCGTTCAGCCCCGACGGGCGAACCGTTGCGACCGGCAGCGACGACCGTACCGTCAAACTGTGGGACATCACCGACCCGGCCCGTCCCGCCGTGCGGACCACCCTGCCCACGGCCGCCAGCTCGGTGTTCGGACTCGCCTACAGCCCGGACAACCGACTGTTGGCCACCGGTGGGTACGGCGACACCGTTCGGTTGTGGGATGTCGGCAATCCGTCGGCGGTGGCCCTCGCGGGGACCGTGACCGGCCACCACGGCGCCATCCGGGCGGTCGCCTTCAGCCCCGACGGAAAGGTGCTCGCGACCGGAAGCGAGGACGGCACCGCCAAGCTGTGGAATGTCACCGACCCAGGCAGTCCGGGGTACCTCAGCGACCTGACCGGTGACACCGGCGGCAATGTCGCCGACCCCGACACCCGGATTCGCGCGGTGGCGTTCAGCGGCGACGGTACGTCAATTGTCACTGGAAGTAATGACTCTGAGGCGCGGGTGTTCAGCATCACGGATCCCAAGAGCCCCAGCCAGGTTCAGGTGATCGACTCCGTGGTGCCCATCGTCTCCATCGCGTTCAGCCCGGACAGCCGCATGGTGGCCATCGCAACGGGTGACGTGGTCGAGCTGCACAACGCCCACGACTACTCCGACACCGTGTCGTCCTTCGCGCACGGCGCGGCCGCCTGGGCGGTGGCATTCAGCCCGGACGGCCGTTCCCTGGCCACCGGCGCGGACGGCGGCTCGGTGAAGCTGTGGGACACCCCCGGACCAGTGCTCTTCGGTCATCGACGGTTCCTGTGGAGTGTGGACGCGTCGCCGAAAGGTCACGTTATCGCGACCGGTGACTACGACAACACCGTCCGACTGTGGGACGTCAGCAATCAGTACAATCCTGTCAGTATCTCCGTGCTCACCGGTCACACCGGCGCCACCGGAGCGGTGACGTTCCGACCCGACGGCCGCGTACTCGCGACCGGTAGCATCGACAAGACGATCAAACTCTGGGATGTCGCAGACCCACGGAATCCGGTGTCGCTGGCCACGGTGACCACGGACATCGACGCGGTCAACGATCTGTCCTTCAGCCCGGACGGCCAGACGATGCTGGCCGCGGGTGACAGCGGAGGCATCCAGCTCTGGAATGTGACCGACCCACGACAGCCCCAGGCGCTGGCCGCCATGTCGGCGGCTCACCCCTCCGGCGCGTCCGCGGCCGTGTTCAGTCCGGACGGCACCACCGTCGCCTCCGCGGGCAAGGACCGCACCGTGCGCCTCTGGGACGTCCGTGACCGCACCCGACCGGTCGAGATCGGACGTCTGACGCAGTTCGGCTCCGGTGTGTACGGTGTCGCCTTCTCCTCGGACGGACGAACGTTGGCCACCGGGGGCAGCGACCGGACCATCACCCTGTGGGATGTCTCGACTCCCGGCTCGCCACGCCTGCGCTCGACCCTCACCGGACACGGCGGCCGCGTGAACACCGTCGCGTTCAGCCCCGACAACCGCACGCTCGCCTCTGGCGCGGCGGATTCCACGGTCCGGCTCTGGGACATCCACGACACCGCTCGGCCCGCGCTCCTCGCCGACCTTCGGGGTTACTACAACGCCTTCTCCGAGGTGGCGTTCAGCCCGAACGGCGCCACCCTCTACGGCGCGCCCTTCCAGGTCGTCGGCTTCACCTGGGACCTCGACCCCGACACGGTCATCCAGCGGGTCTGCGACCGAGTCGGCGATCCACTCACCCGTAGCGAGTGGGCGCAGTATGTGGGCGACCTGCCGTACAAACCGCCATGCCAATCATGATCAAAATCATCCGGACGGACGATCCCGCCCGGGCCGCACCGGACGTCATACGTGATCATTGAACGGGACCGGGTCGAGGCAATTCTGCCCGGCTATCACATCGCGGAGGTCCTCGGTCACGGTGGGTCCGGCATCGTGCTGGCCGGCCGGCATCGCCGCCTGGATCGACCTGTTGCGATCAAGATAGTAGCCTCCCGGGGAGGCCGGATCGACGAGCACGGCCGATTCCTGTCCGAAGCCCGGGTACTGGCCTGCCTGGACCATCCACATCTGGTGCGGATCTACGACTACGTCGAGACCGAGGACCTGTGTCTCCTTGTGATGGAACTGCTTCCCGGTGGAAGTGTGCGCACCCGGGCGTCGGCCGGCCTGACCATCGACACGGTCTGCGCGATCGGCCTGGCCGCGGCGGGTGCGCTGGATTGCGCCCACGCCAGTCATATCCTGCATCGGGATATCAAACCGGACAACATGCTCTTCACGGCGGACGGACTTCTCAAGGTCACCGACTTCGGCATCGCAAAGATCGACGACAGCTCCAGCGCCATCGCCACTGCGCAGGTGGGCACCCCCGCGTACATGTCCCCCGAGCAGATCACCGGTCGCCGGCTCAGTGCTTCGTCCGACGTGTACTCCCTCGGAATCGTCCTCTACGAGCTGTTGACCGGGCGGCCGCCCTTCCCGCTGGACATGCCGCTGCTGGAGCTGCTGCGTCACCACGTCGAGGTGAACCCGCCACCACTGCACCATGCGCCACCCGTGCTCGCAGACCTGCTCACCCGGTCGCTGCGCAAGGACCCGACGCAACGCCATCCCTCGGCCGCGACGTTCGCCCTGGACCTCGCCGCCGCGGCCGCGGGCATCCTGGGACCGGACTGGCTTGCCAGGTGCCCACTGCCGCTGCGGCTCGAGGACGAGGTTCGCGACGCCGCCCGCAGCCGGACCGATATCGACACCGGTCGTCGCGCCACGGACTCACCGTCAGCACCCCTGGCCGGGGCTGCTGCGCCGAGCGATCCGTCCGGCCCGCCGCTGCGCATCGCCGATTCGGCATCGGATGTTTCGGCACCCGATGGGAATGCCGCCCCGGCGACTCCAGGCCGGACGCCGTCCCGCCGTAACACGCCACGTCCGTTGATGCGTCGTGCCGCCGCACGGTGGGCCGATCACCTCTGGTCACGAACACCCAGCGACAAACCACGCAACCGGTCGGATATGGACGACGCACGGATCGACTACCCCTTCGGGCTTGCCGTCGAGGACGATGGCACGATCTACGTCTCCAGCCCGTTCCTGAACCGGATCAGTCGCATCGACCCCGACGGAGGGATCAGCGCGGTCGCCGGTACCGGCAAAGCGGGCTTCGCCGGCAACGGCGGTCCGGCGCTCGACGCCGAGTTGGACAGCCCGCACGGCATTGCGGCCGGCCGCGACGGGTGCCTCTACATCGCCGACAGCTTCAACAACCGCATCCGTCGCATCGATCCGCAGGGGATGATCGAGGTTGTCGCCGGCGGCGGCGGGGAATCCGGCCCCGCCATCCCGCCGGCCGGCACCGCGGCGGCTCATCTGAGCCTCAAACGCCCCCATGGGGTGACGCTCGACGCCACCGGTGCGCTCTACGTGGCCTGCACGGACAGCCACCAGATACTGCGGCTAACCCCAGACGGCGCTGTCCTGGTCCTGGCGGGCATCGGCACACCGGGGTTCTCCGGCGACGGCGGACCCGCGACGCTGGCACGTCTGAACCGGCCGTACGCGGTAGCCCTCAACAATCGGGGCGAAGCGTACATAGCCGACACCGGCAACAAGCGGGTCCGCCGGGTCACTCAGGATGGCCAGATCGTCACGATCGCCGGTGTCGTCTACGGCGGCCCGGTGAGCGACGGCACACCTGCGCTGATGGCCGCCATCGGCCCGCCGCACGGCATCGCGGCCGACTCAACCGGAACTCTTTATATCGCAGATCCCGACAACCACCGTATCTGGGCGGTCACAGCGGACGGTGCCATTGCGACCGCCGCGGGGTCCGGACGGCCGGGATCGTCCGGCGACAACGACCTCGCATCACACGCCACCCTCGGCCGCCCCCAAGGAGTGGCAACAGGTGCCGACGGCAGCGTGTACATCGCAGACTCAGGTACGCACAGCGTGAGACGCGTCGACCCGCTGGGACGTATCACCACCGTCGCGCCCTGACCAGCCCGGCCAGCTAGCCGATTTCTGCGATCCGTACGCCCGGAGCCGGCATGTGGGTCGCAGTCTTGGCGACGCCGGGTCTGACATCGTGCGGGTCCACATCGTGCGGGTCCACATCGGGCTGGTCCGCGGGGTCGTGCGACCCGTGCGGATCGGTGACCTCTTTCGGCAGCTTCAGCGGCAGCGGATCACGTAGAGGCATCGCCTGGTCACCACGGACCACGACGAGCTGGTGCAGCGATTGCGTCAGCAGCGGCGCGGCCTGGGGATCGAGCGCACCGTTGCCGGTGAGCACGATCCGCAGGAACCAGCGCGGACCGTCGATCCCCATCATCGTGCCGGGCATGAACTCACCCGTTACGGCGGTCGGCAGCCGCAGTCGCAGTTCGCTGCCGTAGCGCCCGCTGCCCTCCTCCGCCGCGCCCGGTCCCGCGCGAAGAGACTCCGCGATCTCGGCACGCACCTCGTCCCACAGACCCGCACTTTTCGGCGCGGCGAAGACCGACAGCTCCATCGCGCTCTGGCCATCCGTGAGAGTCACCGTCAGCACCTGGCCGGATTCCTGATCAACCTGGAACTGCACCTGGACCCCGTCGATCACGGGGATATGCAGGGACCCCAGATCGAGCCGCCGGATGTGATCGTCCGGAGCGTTCTCGGCGTCATAGGGGCCGTCCGGATCAGGTCCGGAGCCCTCGTCGACGACGTCGAGGATCTCATCCCGGCCGTCGGGTTCACGTGGACCGGAGCCGCCCCGACCATCACGCCTACGACCGCGCCGGAACACTTCGACCACTTCCTGTTGTCACAATAGGCTCCTCGCACATGATGGCCCGCAGCGGTGCCTGGTGTGGATGTGGGCATGCGGGTGGGTGTCGGATCGCCGGAGCGCGCCGGCCCCACGGTCAGGCGAAGCCGCCGGTCGACCCGAATCCACCGGTACCCCGTACCGTCTCAGGCAGCTCGGCGACCTCGCGGAACGCCGCACGCTCCACCCGTTGGACGACAAGCTGCGCGATTCGGTCACCGCGCCGCAGGTGGACCGGTTGGCGTAGATCGGTGTTGACGAGCAGAACATTGATCTCACCACGGTAACCGGCGTCGACCGTTCCCGGCGCATTGACGATGGACACGCCGTGGCGGGCGGCGAGGCCGCTGCGCGGGTGTACGAAAGCCGCATAGCCCTCGGGCAGCGCGACGGCGATCCCGGTCCCGACCATGGTGCGCTCGCCGGGGGCAAGGGTGACATCCCGGGCCGCCACGAGGTCCGCGCCGGCGTCACCGGCATGGGCGTAGGCGGGCAGTGGGAGGTCCGGGTCGAGCCGTTGTACCAGCACCCCCAACGGATGCGGTCCAGCGTCGGCCGGCTGCGCGGTACGGTCGTCCGTGGCGGTCATGAGTCTCCGATCGGTCCTTGCGGATGCGGGCCGAGGCCGGTAGCCGGCCAGATGCGGGCCGAGGCCGGTGAGCGGCCAGAATCAGCGGTGCCCGACAGAACATGCGCAAGACTAAGTGGTCACCGCCGGAAGTTGTTCGGGGGGTGCCGGATGCCGGATGCCGGGTGGATGCGGCGAATGATCAACAGCCGATGAACGCGAACAACCGCGGGCGCGGTGGATACTGACCCGCATGCGCTACGAGGAACGGCTGGCGGTACCTCGGCTCTGGCACCTCTGGGCCGCCCTCTGCGCGGGAGTCTTCGGCAGCTACTTCACCGTCTACACAGACGCCACCTGGACGCGGGCCGTGGTCTACGGGGCCATGTTCACCACGATGGAGGCGGCGCTGTGGCAGCTCGGACGTCCTCGACTGGCCATGACCGACGAGGCGATGCGCGCGGCCGGCGAGATGGTCGACCGAGCTGACATCCGCGACGCCGTCGCCTGCACCGATGTCCGCACCGTACTCGTCCCGGGCGTGTATGCCCTGACCAGACCATGGATACGCACCGGTGTTCGAGTCACCACCGCCACCGGTGTGTGGGTGCTGTCCAGCAGGCATCCCGGCACGCTACTGACGGCGATCAGCGCGCCGGTCCCGCGCTGATGCCATGCAACGCCTGTGACGGCCACCGGCCGGTAGAACGGCCGGGTGACGGTCGGGTTGTCAGCCCGCCGGCGGCCCGGAAGCCCGAGATGATGGGGGTGCGACAGTGCCACAACCGGTATCGAAGATCGGCTGGAAGATCGTGGGAGGCGCGGCCGGAGCGGCAGCCGGAGCCGCTGCGAGCAAGGCCGTCACCGTGGCGTACAAAAAGATCCGCAAAGCCGACCCACCGACCAGCCCGGCGCATCCCGATACAACCTGGGCCGACGCGATCAGCTGGGCGGTCGCGTCCGGGGTGGCGATCGGCATCGGACGCCTCACCGCGGAACGGGTGGCGGCCCGTTGGTGGGTGAAGACGACCGGGTCGCTGCCACCCGGCATGCACGATGACGACTGAGTCCGGGCCGGCCACACCCGGGCCGGCCACACCCGGGCCGGCCACACCCGGGCCGGCCACACCCGGGCCGGCCACACCCGGGCCGGCCACACCCGGGCCGGCCACACCCGGGCCGGCCACACCCGGGCTGGCCACAGCGGTGGCGCCGATGACCTTCGACTCGGTCAACCCGGCGACCGGTACGACGATCGCGACGTTCCCGGTGCACGGCGCCCAGGAGGTACGCGCCGCGGTCGAACGCGCGCGCAGCGCCACCAGATGGTGGTCCGAACTCGGCGTCAACGGCCGCCGGACGCGCCTGCTGGCCTGGAAGAAGGCACTGTACGACGCCCTCGACGAGCTCGCCGACCTCGTCCACCGGGAGAACGGCAAGACCATCCATGAGGCTGCCCTGGAGATCGGTGCCCACCTCGACGTTCTCGGCTGGGCCGCCACCAACGCCGGGCGGGTCCTGGGTACGCACCGGGTGCGACGCGGTCTGATCACCGCGAACCAGGCCGCGTCCGTGACCTACCAGCCCTACGGGGTGGTAGGCGTCATCGGGACCTGGAACTGGCCCGTCTACACCCCGGGCGGCGCCGTCGTGTCGGCACTCGCCGCCGGCAACTGTGTCGTGTACAAACCCAGCGAGCACACGCCCGCGGTCGGGCGGTTCATGGTGGAGGCATTCACCGACGTGGTCGGCGGACGGCCGGTGCTCTCCATGGTCACCGGCCTTGCCGCCACCGGCGCCGCACTGTGCTCGGCCGGCGTGGACAAGCTCTCGTTCGTCGGCGCCCCGGCCACCGGCAGGGCGGTGATGGCCCAGTGCGCGACGACGCTCACCCCGGTCGTCCTGGAACTGGGCGGTAAGGACGCGATGATCATTGCGGATGACGCTGATCTCGACGCGGCCGTGGACGGTGCGCTGTGGCTCGGGATCGGCAACTCCGGCCAGACCTGCATCGCCACTGAACGGATCTTCGTGACCGAGGGTGTCTACGATGCCTTCCTCGACAAGCTGGCCACCCAGGCACGAAAGATCACAGCGGGCGCCGGGGAACCATCCGGATACGGCCCGATGGTTCTCCACGGCCAAATCGAGCTCGTGCGTCGCCACCTCCACGACGCGCTGGACCGAGGTGGGCGGGCGGTGGTCGGTGGGCCTGAGTCGCTGCGCCCGCCGTTCATCGATCCGATCGTGCTCGTCGACGTGCCGGACGACGCCCTGGCGATGACCGAGGAGACGTTCGGGCCGACCCTGGTGGTGACCCGGGTGCGTGACATCGACGAGGCCGTGGCCAAGGCCAACAGCGGCGTCTTCGGGCTCGGCGCCTCGGTGTTCTCCCGCCGGCACGGACGGGAGATCGCAGACCGACTGCGGGTGGGTATGGTCTCGGTCAACAATGTCATGATCTTCACTGCGGTCGGCGGACTGCCGTTCGGCGGCGTCGGGCACTCCGGGTTCGGACGGGTACAGGGCGCGGACGGGCTGCGGGAGTTCGCCTGGCCGAAGGCGATGACCGTGCAGCAGCTGACCGCGCCGGTCAATCCGATCTCCTTCTTCCGGAAACCGTCCGCCATGACGCGGTACCGGGCGCTCACCCGCATGCTCCACGGACGCTGAACCTGCTCCACGGCAGCTGAAGCCTGCTCTGGGGCTGAACCTGCTCCGGTGCTGGCCGCAACCGCCACCGGTGACCGGGATGACCTGCGCACCGCTGCGGTGACGCGGGCACCGGCCAAGCCCTTGCGGCAGGATGAAGCGGGGCCACTCGACCCGGAGGCCTCGGCCTCCGACGGCGCGAAAAACCATGATCGCGCTACCTTTGGCCCGTTAGCCCGCAGTGATACGCCCGACAGTGGCGTGCCCGAAGGGAGATGTCGGTGGCTGTCTACGCGCTCGGTGACCGGGTGCCCGAAATCGATCCGTCCGCCTATGTACACCCGGCGGCAACCGTGATCGGCAAGGTGACCATCGGCCCCGAGTCGACCATCTGGCCGGGCGCGGTGCTGCGCGCCGACTACGGCGAGATCCACATCGGTGCCAGGACCTCGGTGCAGGACGGCACCGTCGTACACGCGACCGCCGAGTTCCCCACGGTCATCGGTGACGACTGTGTCATCGGGCACATCGCGCACCTGGAAGGCTGCACCGTCGAGAACGGGTCGCTGGTCGGCTCGGGGGCGGTCGTCCTGCACCGGGCCGTGGTCGGCGCCGGCGCGCTGGTCGGCGCGCAGGCGCTGGTCGGTAACAACGTGGCGGTACCACCGCGGGCACTGGCGATCGGCGTGCCCGCGAAGATCCGTCCGGACGCGGTGGCGGAAAACGCCTTCGCGTCCGGGGCGGCCCAGTATGCCGCGAACGGCAAGCGATACCGCGAAGAACTCCGCCGCATCGACCAATATCCACCAGACAGGCCCTAGGGCCAAAGGCGATGCGATCAGTCGCGGTCGGCGGGCGGGTCCGCGGCGAGCAGATCGTGCAACTGGTCGAACAACTGTGGGGGCGCGGCGATGGTGAGATCGTTCGACACCGGCCGACCGTGCAGACCGCCGACGCGCAGACCGGCCTCGGTGGCGACCAGCGCCCCGGCAGCATGGTCCCATGGATGCAGGCCACGCTCGTAATAGGCGTCCACGAGTCCGGCCGCGGCCGCGCCGAGGTCCAGCGCGGCCGCGCCCATCCGCCGGATGTCGCGTACCCGCGGCAGGACGCGGGTCAGCACCGCCACCTGGCCGGTTCGCCGCTCGACCGTGTAGCCGAACCCGGTCGCCACCAGCGCGTGGGCCAGGTCGCCCACGGTCGAACCGCTCAGCGTCACCCCGTTTCGGGCCGACCCTTCACCGAGCGCCGCGGTGTAGGTGACGCCCATGGCCGGGGCGTGCACGACCCCCGCCAGCACCGTCCCGTTGATCTCGGCCGCGATCGACACCGCCCAGTTCGGCAGGTTGTAGAGGTAGTTCACCGTGCCGTCCAGCGGGTCGACGATCCAGCGCACGCCGCTGGTACCGGGGTCGTCGGCTCCCTCCTCACCGAGCAGGCCGTCCGCGGGCCGTGCCTCGCGCAGTCTGCGTCCGACCAGCTCCTCCGACGCCCGGTCGAGCGCGGTCACGACGTCTGTGGGAGACGACTTGGTCGACTCGGCTGCCACCGCTCCGGCTCGTCCCCGCAGCAGGAGGTCGCCGGCCTCCTGGGCGACTGAGAGCGCAAGCTCCAGCAGCTCCTGGGGCCGCGGGCGCTCGGGCGCACCGCTGTCGGGCGCACTGCTGTCGGGCGCACTGCTGTCGGGCGCACTGCCAGCTGGCATCGACGCGGAGGTCCCGGTCGGAGATATCGGATCGACGGCATACCGCGTGGTGTCAGGCACAGGCCCATCCTGCCAAGACGCGGGTATCGCCCGGGATGGCTGGTAGCAGCGGGAAAGGTTTGAGCCGGCATGGGAGAGACGGACCGATGGTCGCGGGCCCTGCAAGCCCCGCCGTGGCTGGCCCGTAGGATCGTTACTTGTGGTGACAGAAGAAGGCAGGAACCAACAGGATCCGGATCACCGGGAGCGGTCCGTTCCCGACCGGCCGACCCTCGACGGGCTCGAGGAACGATGGTCGGCCGCGTGGCACGAACAGGCGACCTACCGTTTCGACCGGACCGCTGACCGGACGCGGGTCTACGCGATCGACACTCCGCCGCCGACGGTCTCAGGGTCGCTGCACGTAGGCCATGTCTTCTCCTATACCCACACCGACATCATCGCTCGCTACCAACGGATGCTCGGTCGCGAGGTCTTCTACCCGATGGGGTTCGACGACAACGGCCTGCCGACCGAGCGTCGGGTACAGAACCACTTCGGCATCCGCTGCGACCCGTCGCTGCCCTACGACCCGGACCTAGCCCCGCCGGACAAGCCTGACAAGGAGCAGGTCCCGGTCAGCCGCCGCAACTTCGTGGAGCTGTGCGAGCGGCTGACGATCGAAGACGAAAAGGTCTATGAGGCGCTATGGCGGCGGCTCGGCCTTTCGGTGGACTGGTCGATGACCTACGCGACGATCGACTCCCGTTCCCGGGCCGTCGCCCAACGGGCCTTCCTGCGCAACCTTGCCCGTGGCGAGGCATATCTCGCGCAAGCGCCGACCCTGTGGGATGTGACCTTCCGGACGGCGGTCGCCCAGGCTGAGCTGGAGGACCGCGACCGCCCAGGCGCATACCACACACTTGCGTTCGCCTGCGCAGACAGCGACGGGACCGCGGCCGGCAACAGAAAGGTGGCCATCGAGACCACCCGACCAGAGCTCCTGGCCGCCTGTGTCGCCCTGGTTGCACATCCGGACGACGAGCGGTATCAGCCGCTGTTCGGCTCGTCCGTGCGGACTCCCCTGTTCGACGTCGAGGTTCCGGTGCTCGCACATCGACTCGCCGACCCCGAAAAAGGGTCCGGCATCGCGATGATCTGTACCTTTGGCGACCTGACCGATGTCATCTGGTGGCGGGAATTGCGTTTGCCCGCGCGTGCGGTGATCGGCCGGGACGGCAGACTGCTGGCTGACCCACCCGACGCGATCATGTCGGAAGCCGGTCGGGCGCATTACGCCGAACTGGCCGGACGCACCGTCCACAGCGCCCGGGAGCAGATCGTCGCGCTGCTGCGCGGCAGCGGAGCGCTGCTGAGCGAGCCGCGGCCGATCAACCACCCGGTGAAGTTCTACGAAAAGGGCGACCGGCCCCTGGAAATCGTGACAACCCGCCAGTGGTACATCCGCAATGGTGGACGGGACGAGACCCTGCGGGCGGCGCTGCAGGCCCGCGGCGCCGAACTACACTGGCATCCCGAGCACATGCGAGTTCGCTACGAGAACTGGGTCGACGGTCTTACCGGGGATTGGCTGATCAGCCGACAGCGTTTCTTCGGAGTACCGTTCCCGGTCTGGTACCCGCTGGACTCCGATGGAATGCCATGTCACGACCAGCCGATTGTCCCCGACGAGGCCACGCTCCCGGTGGACCCGTCCAGTGACACACCACCGGGATTCACCGAGGATCAGCGCGGAATCCCCGGCGGGTTCGCTGCCGATCCGGATGTGATGGACACCTGGGCCACATCATCACTCACCCCGCAGATCGCCGCCGGTTGGGGCAGCGACGACGACCTTTTTGCGCGGGTCTTCCCGATGGATCTGCGTCCGCAGGCGCACGAAATCATCCGGACCTGGCTGTTTTCCACGGTGTTGCGCAGCCACGCCGAATTCAACACGTTGCCCTGGACGCACGCGGCCATCTCCGGCTGGATTCTCGACCCGGACCGCAAGAAGATGTCGAAGTCCAAGGGTAATGTCGTCACACCGATGCACCTCCTCGAACAGCACGGTTCGGACGCCGTGCGATACTGGGCGGCATCCGGTCGACCGGGTACCGATACCGCGTTCGACGTCGGACAGATGAAAATCGGTCGCAGACTCGCCATCAAACTACTCAACGCGAGTCGGTTCACCTTGGGGCTCGGCGTAGTCGAGGATCCGGGTACGGTCAGCGAATCACTCGACCGGGCACTGCTGGCGGTACTCGCGGATGTGGTCGACGCAGTGTCCACAGCATTGGACGGATACGACTACACCCGAGCTCTGGAACTGACCGAATCGTTCTTCTGGCGATTCTGCGATGACTACGTCGAGCTCGTCAAAGGACGTGCATACGGGTCGTTCGGCGCGCAGGGGTCAGCGTCCGCCCGAGCTACGCTTGCCATCGCACTGTCCACGCTTCTCGCACTGTTCGCGCCGTTCCTCCCCTTCGTCACCGAAGAAGTCTGGTCGTGGTGGAAGCCTGGTTCGGTGCATCGCGCCCGATGGCCGGAAGCTGGTGAGCTGCGAAAGTTCGCAGACAGCGGCGATCCGCGCCAGCTCGAGGCGGTCAGTACCGCACTGACCGCGATCCGGCGGTCGAAATCGGCTGCCAAGGTCTCAATGAAGGCCGAGGTGGCCTCGGCGCAGGTCAGCGGGGAGGCAAACCTGCTGGCCTTGGTGGAGGCGGCGGCAGCCGATCTGCGCAGCGCCGGCAGCATCACGGACCTGACCTTCGCCGGGGGTGCGGGCGAGCTGGCTGTCAACGTGATCCTGGCCTGACCGGCCCCGGAAAGGCTGACGGCTGGAAAGGGAACCTGGTAGGCCGACGGGCGCGCGATCGTCGTTTTTCTTGCGCGCTCGGAGAGCCCGAGGAAATCTAGCCTGCCAGGCGGACGCCGGTCACGGTGAAGCGTTCGACGTCATACAGGTGGCCACCGGTGGAGGCGACCACGACGAGGCTCTGACCGGGCGGCGCTGCGGTGCTCACCGTGGTCGTCCACACCGAGTTGTCCCCGCCGGCGGGCTGGCAGCAGAACTCCCCGACGATCTGGCCGACGTCGGTTCCAGACGTCGACCTGACCCAGACGTGGATGCTCTCGTCCACACCGCTGATCCGACCGCCGACCGTCAGCGGCACCGTCACCGTCGACCCGTAGGCAGGCTGGGTGAGCGAGATGGTCGAGTCATCGGTACCGACGACCTCCCAGGGAGCATCGGTACCGGATCCGAACCGGACGAGGTGGATGACAGCTGCAACGCCCGTACGGCCGCTGTCGGTGGCGTATCCGACCTGAACACGAGCGTCGTCGCCGGTGATGGCGCTCGCCAGAACCCGGTCGACGCCGGCGAAGCCGAGAAAATAACGCGTGAAGGAGAGCGCGGTACCCGCCGGGTCGAGGTGCCACGGCTGCTGTCCACCCGATCGGTCGGCCGCCTGCCATGCTTGTGCCTGCGCGGCGCTGGCGAAAGGCCACAACGGCTGATACGGGAAAGCCTGCGCGCCCACGTCCGCACCGGGCGTTGTGGGCCTGGTGGACTGGCGCACCTGCGGCTCAATGGTGGTGGCCTGCCCGACAGGTGCTCCGGATGACGACCGCCCGGCCGCCGAGGGTGAGGTGCTCCCATTCGAGCATCCGGCCAGGACCACCATGGTGGCAAGCAAAGCTCCCAGCCGGATGGGCACGACAACCGCGGTGGGACGCCGCCGGCGCTTGGCCGTCGAGTCGCTCCGAGATACCATGATCTTCATGGCCCCTCCGATAAGGGCTGTAACAGACCGACGCCCCTGAAACGGGGGTAACTCCCACAACACCGGGACAAGAGTAACTCCCCCAAGGCGGCCTCGCGCCCAGCGGGGCGTCCAGATCATGTCCGCTATCCGGCACGCTGCCGCAGCTGTCCTCCGCCCAGGCACCACGCACCCCGGCCGGCGACACCTCGTCAAACAACGTGCGCGTAGACGATCATATTGTCCAGATAGTGGTGGGTTTTTCTGTCGAAATCGCCCCCACAGGTAATCAGCCGCAGTTCCGGCCGGTCGACCTTGCCGTAGACCTCCGCCACCGGAAACGCGGCTTTCGAGACCTCCTGAATGCGGTCCACCGCAAAGTGCGCAACCGTACCGTCGGCCAGACTTACGTCGATCATATCGGATTTCTTGATCTTATCAAGCTGGTAGAAGACAGCCGGACCGGTCGTCGAGTCGTAGTGTCCGACAAGTACAGCCGCACCAACCTCACCAGGACGCGGACCATACTCGTACCAACCGATGTCACCCCATGCCGTCGGCACCTGGAGCGTTCCGTCCGGCTCGAGGCCGACCGACCCGACGGCCGCCGCGGTAGCCAATACAGGAATACGCAGGAAGGTCGGCCGATTGTCGGACGTACGCGCCGGCTCGGGCACTGTCACCTGCGTACCCGCGGATGGCTTATCCGTGACACCGACTCCTGTCGGGACAGTCTCCGCAGAGATTCCGGCGGCCTTCCAGAATTCGGACGAAACGATCCTCTGGCCACTCACCCCGATCAGGAGAAGTCCGAGCAGAACCAGCCACCGTGCCGACAAGATGACTTTCGGCTTCCTCCCGGCAATATCGCGTCCCATGCCCTTCCCCCAGACATCAAATGGCTACTGTGTTGCCCGCGGTAACCGTACCGCTACCGCACGAGAGAAGAGGAAGGTCATGACGCACAGAATGGGCCGGGGTGTGGTGATGCTGGCTATTTCAGCAGCCACCGCGTTCTTTGTTGGATTTACCCCTGCATCTGCATTTGCGGGCGACGACTCGTGGGACTCGCACCAGAGCTGGACGACCGAGCAGTCTGACTCGCCCACGGCCGGCCCCACCGGCCGTGGCGGACCAACCGCGACCGCCGGCCCCGGTGGCGTTGGCGGCGTTGGCGGCGTTGGCGGCCCAACCGCGACCGCCGGCCCCGGCGGCGTTGGCGGCGTTGGCGGCCCTGGCGGCGTTGGCGGCC